>SFPF01000120.1 GCA_004552155.1 Bacteroidales bacterium | reverse complement strand
TCTACGCGACCCTTAACTTCTTCGAGTACAGCCTTGGCGATGCTGCTGGAAACGGGAGCGTGGTGGTCGTACTGCATGGAGCTTGTGGCACGGCCGGAAGTGATGGTACGCAGAGCGGTTACGTAACCGAACATTTCTGCGAGGGGCACCGTAGCCTTCACGATACGTGCGCCGCTGCGGCTGCTTTCCATACCTTCTACCTGACCGCGACGCTTGTTCAAGTCGCCAATCACGTCACCCATGTTTTCTTCAGGCGTTACAACTTCGAGCTTCATCATCGGCTCCATGAGCACGGGACCTGCCTGTGCGCAAGCGTTCTTGTAAGCCTGGAGGGCTGCGATTTCAAACGAGAGCTGGTCGGAGTCAACGGGGTGGAACGAACCGTCGAGGAGTTCTACCTTGAGGCTGTCGAGGGGATAGCCGCCGAGCACACCGCTCTTCATGGCGTTCTCAAAGCCCTTCTGAACAGAGGGGATGAATTCCTTAGGAATGTTACCGCCAGTCACCTTGTTCACGAATTGCAGGCCGCCTTCCTTGAAGTCCTCGTCTACGGGACCTACGTTTACGATGATATCGGCAAACTTACCGCGACCACCCGACTGCTTCTTGTAGACCTCGCGGAGGTTGACAGTCTTCGTGATGGCTTCCTTATAGTTAACCTGAGGCTTACCCTGGTTACATTCAACCTTGAACTCGCGCTTCAGACGGTCGATAATGATATCGAGGTGCAACTCACCCATACCCGAGATAACGGTCTGACCGCTCTGCTCGTCGGTACGTACGGTGAAGGTGGGGTCTTCTTCGGCGAGCTTGGCAAGACCGTTGGAGAGCTTGTCGAGGTCTTTCTGTGTCTTGGGCTCAACGGCGATACCGATAACGGGATCAGGGAAGTCCATAGATTCGAGAATGATGGGTGCATCTTCGTCGGCAAGCGTGTCGCCGGTGCGGATATCCTTGAAACCTACGCCTGCGCCGATGTCGCCTGCGCCGATCACCTCAACGGGGTTCTGGTGGTTGGAGTGCATCTGGAAGAGGCGGCTTACGCGCTCCTTCTTGCCCGAGCGCACGTTGTAAACGTAAGAACCGGCTTCCACCTTACCAGAGTAAACGCGGAAGAAAGTGAGTCGGCCTACGTACGGGTCGGTAGCAATCTTAAATGCCAAAGCGGCGGTCTTTTCGTCTTCGCTGGGCTTGCGGTCTTCCTCTTCGCCCGTGTCGGGGTTCGTACCCTTGATGTTGGGCGTGTCAAGCGGAGAGGGGAGGAACATGCAGACATAGTCGAGCAGCGTCTGCACACCCTTGTTCTTGAACGAAGAACCGCAGGTCATAGGAACGATGTCGAGCGCGAGCGTACCCTTACGGATAGCGGCGATGATTTCTTCTTCCGTGAGGCTGTCGGGATCTTCGAAATATTTCTCCATGAGGCTTTCGTCCTGCTCGGCAGCGAGTTCGATCATCTTGCCGCGCCATTCCTCGCATTCTGCGAGCATGTCGGCGGGAATTTCTTCGATGTCGTATTCTGCGCCCATCGTCTCATCGTGCCAAAGAATAGCCTTCATCTTGATGAGGTCGACGATGCCCTTGAACTTTTCTTCTGCACCGATAGGCACGGCAACGACGCAAGGCGTTGCGCCGAGCACGTCCTTCATCTGACGCACCACTTCGAAGAAGTCGGCGCCGGAGCGGTCCATCTTGTTCACGTAGCCGATACGGGGTACGTTGTATTTGTCAGCCTGACGCCAAACCGTTTCACTCTGAGGCTCTACGCCGCCCACTGCGCAGTAGGTAGCAACAGCGCCGTCGAGCACGCGGAGCGAACGTTCTACCTCAGCGGTGAAGTCCACGTGTCCCGGAGTGTCAATAAGGTTGAACTTATACTTGTTGCCGTTCCAAGTCCAATAGGCGGTAGTGGCGGCAGAAGTAATGGTGATACCGCGCTCCTGCTCTTGCGCCATCCAGTCCATGGTTGCGCCGCCGTCGTGCACTTCACCGATTTTGTGCGTCTTACCCGTATAGAAAAGGATACGCTCCGACGTGGTAGTCTTACCGGCGTCGATGTGCGCCATAATACCGATGTTACGGGTCAGGTGTAAGTCTTGCTTTGCCATTGTCTTAGTCTACGGATTAAAATCTGAAGTGAGCGAAAGCACGGTTAGCCTCGGCCATACGGTGCATGTCTTCTTTTCTCTTGAATGCGCCGCCCTGTTCGTTGTAAGCGTCCATGATTTCGGCAGCGAGTTTGTCGGCCATGGTTTTGCCGCCGCGCTTGCGTGCGTAACCAATCATGTTCTTCATTGAAACTGACTCCTTGCGGTCGGGGCGGATTTCCGTAGGAACTTGGAACGTGGCACCGCCGATACGACGGCTCTTTACTTCCACCTGCGGCGTAATCTTGTCGAGGGCTGCCTTCCAAATTTCGAGGGCGGTCTTTTCTTGATCCTTCATCTTCTCGCCTACGATGTTGAGGGCGTTGTAGAAGATTTCGTAAGAAATGTTCTTTTTACCGTCGTACATCAGGTGGTTCACAAACTTGGAAACCTTGACGTCGCCGAAGACGGGATCCGGGAGGATCTGTCTTTTCTTAGGTTTTGCTTTTCTCATTGCTGTTGTTAGTTTTGATTTGTTTAGGCTGCTGTTAAGTTCTTCAATTCCCCTTCGGGAGATTTACTCAACCTCGAGCAAACCAATTCTTTCTTTTTAGATAAGATGAGTGCGCCCGGTTTACTTCTTAGCTGCTTTGGGACGCTTGGCGCCGTACTTGGAGCGACGCTGCGTGCGGTTTGCCACGCCGGCGGTATCAAGCGTACCGCGAACGATGTGGTAGCGCACACCCGGAAGGTCTTTCACACGGCCGCCGCGAACGAGCACGATGCTGTGTTCCTGCAAGTTGTGGCCTTCGCCAGGGATGTAGGAGTTCACTTCCTTAGAGTTAGTCAGACGCACACGGGCAACCTTACGCATTGCCGAGTTAGGTTTCTTAGGCGTGGTGGTGTAAACACGCACACAGACGCCACGACGCTGGGGGCAAGAGTCGAGCGCCGGAGATTTGCTCTTGTCGGCGGCTACGCTTCTGCCTTTTCTTACCAATTGCTGAATTGTAGGCATTTGTTTGATTTTTAATTTGTTATTATTGTATTTTCGTTATTTTCGTAGGAGAGAAAAGTGTACAATGCACCTTTCGGGCGGCAAAGTTACAAAGTTTTTTCCTTTCTGACAAGGGCAAATCGCGCTTTTCTTATAAGATAATGGGCAAAAAGGGCGGAGAGAAAAGCAGAGAAAAGGGAGAATAATAACAGAAGAAAGACCAAAAAGGTATGTTCTTCTTGGTCTTTCTGACAATTTGTATCACTATGTTAGGCTGTTTCCTGCTTAATGCCGGTAGGTGCGTTTGCTGCTAAATTCCTTTGCCTGCTTGAGGCGTAGGGTTATAGCAGATTGCTGCGGAACGGGGAGCGCGGCAGCAGGGGCGGCGAGGCGTGCCGGCAGGGCTTCGATGCCGATTTCCGAAACGGGACGGGCGTTGGCTTTGTCGAAGGTTACGAGCAGGCGTTTCAGCACGCCGTCAATGCCGTCGGCATCGGCGGCAAAATAGAGGAAGGTGCAGGTAGTCCAA
>SFPF01000007.1 GCA_004552155.1 Bacteroidales bacterium | reverse complement strand
ATGACAATCAAGGTCTCACGTGTTTTTAATGGTTTTTTCCTTGCGGCGTTTGAAGCGGGCGGGAACCGACCGCAGCCGCAGGGATTAAGGGCGAGCGCGTGCCGATTAGGCACGCAGGCTCGGCGTTAAGACCGGCGGCGTGCCCTTGGGCTTCAAACGAAGCAAGCGGTTTTTCATGGTTTTTATCCACCCCCCTTTGAATAAACCAACCAACAGGAATAGTTCCATTGATTTCTATAAATACCATATCTCCAATAATCACTCTTAAACTAAACCAATGACTCCTAGACAACAAAACTTGATTTACTTTCTCCAACGCCTGCTTTCGCTGCTCGTGGTATTTCTGATGCTTGCAGCGGCTGCCGTTTGGACAGGGCGGCTCTTTGGACGCGACATCGGACTGTCGGCAAACAAGGCCGAGGAAAAGAAACACGCGGAGCAAACTACGCTCACTGCCGACGCACTCTCCGCCCTCGGTCTGCCCACAGGCGTTTCGCTCACGCCGAAGGATTCAGCCACTTGGCTCGTGGCAGCGGGCGACAGCGGCGTGATCGTTTCGAGCAAACCCTTTACAAAAGACATTGAAGGCTTTGCAGGCCCCGTGCCCGTATATGTGTGGTTTGATGCCAACGGAGTGATTTGCGGCATCGCCGCAGCCGACAATGCCGAGACGCCCGACTTTTTCAGGTCCGCCTTTGAAAGCATCGCCCCGGCATGGAAAGGACAGGCGGCCGCAAGCGCATCGCCGCAAGTAGATGCCGTGACCGGCGCCACTTACACGAGACGCGCACTGACGGCAAATATTCGCGCCGCCGTAGATGCCTACAACGCCTCCACGTCAGCCTACGTCGTGCAGCCCGCAATAGGCTGGGCGAAAACCATCGCCGTAGGCGCGTTGCTGATAATCGGCATTGCGGTTTCGCTCATAAAGAAAAAACAGAAATGGCTGCGCATCGCCCTGCTCTTGCTCAATGTCGGCGTACTCGGCTTCTGGTGCGGACAGTTTCTGTCGCTCTCGCTGCTCAAAGGCTTCGTGGCAAACGGGTTTGACCCCATCCTCGCCCTGCCTTCCGTCTTGATGCTCGCCGTGGCAGTACTGCTACCGCTCTTCGGGCGCAAGAAGCACTATTGCACCTGGGTTTGTCCCTACGGCAGCCTGCAAGAACTGGCTGCGATGGTCGGTCTGCCACACATCAAAATAGGACAAAAGGCTTGGCGCGTTATGGGTCAGGCGCGCACCTTTGTGCTCGCGCTCCTGTTGCTCCTGCTTTGGACGGGTTTCGGCGCGTGGCTGCTCGACTACGAACCCTTCTCGGCTTTCATTTTCACCACCGCCTCGCCCGCAGTCCTTATTCTTGCCGGCGCGTTCGTAGTGACCGGTCTGTTTGTGCCGCGCCTGTGGTGCCACACCTTCTGCCCCGTGGGCGAACTGCTTAGCCTTGCCGAGACTTCCTTGAAGAAGAACAATCCTAAAAAATAATTACTTACACCTATGTTCAATAAATATAAAATCGTTTCCCTCGTGCTCGCCATTGCCCTGCTGGCGGCACTCGTACAACTCGTTGCCCTGCGCGGCACAGGCGATGAACCTGTCGCCGAAAACCGTAAAGTGGACATCGTGCTTGAAAATATCCTTTCGCGCAAAAGCGTGCGCAGTTACACCGACGAACCGGTGCGCCGCTCTCAACTCGACACGTTGCTTCGTGCCGCAATGGCTGCGCCCACGGGGCGGGATATGCGGCCGTGGAAGTTTGTGGTTATCGACGATAAGGCGGCCATGGCGGCTTTGGCCGATAGCCTGCCCTACGCCAAAATGCTCCGCGAGGCGCAGGCCGCCGTTGCCATTTGCGGCGACTTTTCCGTGACAGACGATAAGGGCAATCCCTCGAAAAACTGGACGTTCGACTGCTCCGCAGCCACCGAAAACCTGCTCCTTGCCGCCGAAGCCCTCGGGCTGGGTGCCGTGTGGACGGGCGTTTATCCGTATGAAGAGCGCGTGGCGGCGGTGAAAAGCGCCCTCGGCCTGCCCGAAGAAATTATCCCCCTCGCGCTCATTCCCATCGGTCACCCGAAGGGCGACCCGCAACCCAAAGATAAATTCAACGAAGACAATATTCACTATAACGGTTGGTAAGTTATGCCCTCACACGTAAAAGGTATCATTTTCGGTCGCTTCATCTTCGCCGCGCTCGTCATCGCCGTGGTGATGGTGGCGATGAAACGGAGTTTCAAGATTACGCGCGGTGAACTCGTGACGCTCACGTATTTGGCTTTCCTCTCCGACGGTTCTGCGCTGTTCCTCATCGACGGATACAATTACATGTCTTCGGGCGCGGCCACGACGCTCCACTTTATGTATCCCGTGATGACCACGCTCATCATGATTGTATTCTATCATGAGGCCCGCAAACTATCGACAATTCTGGCGGTGCTTATGGCAGTGGCGGGCGTGGCCCTGCTCTCGTGGCAGCCTGATGGCGAAACGAATATACGGGGCGTGGTGATAGAATTGATTTCCGCCCTGTGTTACTCGCTCTACCTGATTAGAGTGAACCGCAGCCGCGTACGCGATATGGACGGATTGAAACTTACGTTTTACGTGATGGGCATCGGTGCCTTCATTTTTGCAGCCGAGGCGTTGCGCCAAAACGATTTCCAGCCCGTCACCACCTCGCTGCAAGCCACTAACCTGCTGACACTCGGCCTTGTCTGCACCGTCGTCACCAACCTCTGCCTCGTGGCGGCCGTGAAGCGCATCGGTTCCACGATGACCGCCGTGCTCGGCGCGCTCGAGCCGCTCACCGCCGTGGCGCTCGGCTGCCTGTTCCTCAGCGAGAGCCTCACTTGGAACATCTGCACGGGCATCGCCCTCATCATTCCCGCCGTCGTCATCATTATCTATACGAGAGGCCGTAAGGCATAAGAAAAGGGGCGCCACGATGCGCCCCTTTTTTATAATATCTCTTTATATAATTCTTCGTATCTCCTGGCCACCGCCAAGTATTCGTGGTGCCGGCGGATATATTCGCGGCTTTCGTCTGAAAGGCGCGGGAGAAGCGTGTCGCGCTGCTCTACAAGGCGGCACAACTGTCGGTAAACGTCCTCCTCATCTGGCTGAACGTTGACAATTGGCCGCAGTTCCTTTTCATCTAAAATATCATAATTCTCAGGCTCTCCGCCTCCCACCACGACCAAGCCCTTGGCCATGGCCTCGAGCGCGTTCATCGCCGGCGTATAAGAGTAGAGTTGGTCGAGGATGACGTTGCCCGCGTTCATGCGCTCCACGTATTCGCCAAACGGCACGGAGAAAACGGCGTCGATGCTGCACCCCTCGGGGTATCGCTCCCCCACTCTTTTCAGGGCGCGGTACATGATGTCGGTGCCCTTGTATTCCGAACGGCTTTGCTGTATGCCGATAAAGAAGCGCACGGGGTCGCCCGGCACGTGCTTGCGGGCCGTGGCGCGTTCGGGCAGTTCTATGGGGAAGGGAATAAAGCGTACTTTATCCGTCACGCCGCAGGCTTCAAGCGCGGCATGATATTCATAAAGACCCGACACGATGGCGTCGCAATCGGCTGCCATCTGCTCGTGCAGCCGTCCCTTACTGCCGTTGAGCCAATCGCGCACGAAGATGTCGTTCTCCTCGGAATGGCGTATGGTGTTGCCGAAGTTGAAATCGCTGTAGCGAAACGTCTTGCAGTCGAGGCAGGCCTTTACATAATAATGGTCCATACCGAACGCGCCGAGCACGATGCGGCGGTTGTGGCGGCGCAGATATTTATAGAAAACGCCCATTCGCTCCGCTTTCAGCGGCAGGAATATGGGGTTAATCAGTTGCACGATGTCGTAGCCGCGAAACTGGCGGAACTTCTTGATTAAGCGGCAGAAGTAGGCGGCGGAAGAGAGCGCGCCGAGCGAGGGGCGGCGCAGGTCTACATCGCGCGGATAATCTTTCCACCCGTCGCCGTCGGACGCTAACGTAACCTCGTGCCCAAGTTGACGCAGTCCCTTGGCAAGCGTAGTATGAACGTTGCTAAATTCTCCTAAAAGCAGGATTTTCATGCGCTTTCTCCAATACTTGTTTTCTCGTTTACAAAACGACTCGTCTACTTGTTTACTCGCCGGCTTGTTTGCTCTCCGACAGATACCGGGCAAACAGTCGTGCCGCCGTTTCCACCATCATGGCGCACGGGCGCTTCTGATAATAGGCCGCAGTGCGTGCTTCGGGTTCGTGGGTCCCTTCTGGTTTTTTCAGACCGAGGAGTTCGGCGCAGATAAGCGAGCCGTTTTCCTGTCGGAACTGTTCTGCGAGTCGCTGCACCACGGCGTAATTGTGTGCCTTACCCTCGCGGTCGTCGCCGCGCGTGCTGCCCGTGTCCAAGCCTGCAAGTAGAAACATGCCGCAGGCCGCGCCGCAGGTCTGCCTCATGCGCCCGATGCCGCCGCCGAACGATGCCGCCATCCTGAATGCCTGTTCGGGTGTGTAGCCAAAGAGGTCGGCGAAAGCCGCAACTACGCTTTGCGAGCAGTTATAACCCTCTTTGAAATAAGCGACTGCACGCCCCACGCGTGCCTCATATTCGGGATTTATCTGATTTTCTTCCATAGGAATAACGTTTTGTGATTAACTTTGCGGTAAGAAACAACCAGTTTTCTCTTGGCGGGCGTTTGCAAAACGCCCCTACAAAAACTCGTTTACTAAAATATAACGTAATGAACAAGGCTTTTATTTTATTGTCCGCAGTCTTTTTGTGCACGCTCGCCGGTTGCCAGGAGCGTTTCGATGAGCGTTTGCAGCGCGAAGCGCGTGAGTTCACCGAGAAGCATTGCCCTCAGGAGCGCGAGCCGGGCACGGTGCTCGACAGTACTACCTACTCGCCCGCCCGCCGCACCTATTCCCTTTGGTATACCGTTTCAGAGCCAACCGCCACGCTTTTGCAAACCACTGACAAAGTGCTGATTAGGCGTGCCTTGCTCAACGAATTAACGAACAGCACGGACTATAAACTTTTGAAAGACGAAGGCATCGATTTCGAGTATCATTATGCCCGGGCCGACAATCGCCAAACCGTCTATCACCTTATCTTGAAAAAGGAAGATTATAGACGCACTAACTAAGCGCCGCAAAATCTAAATATCCAGGCAGACCGTCAATACGGCCTGCCTTTCTTTTTTCACTTTCACGGAGAAAATTTTTCCTTTCTCCGTGATATTTTTTACTATCTGCGCAGATAATTTTTATTACAAAGTTTGTAACATGTATTACAAACTTTCTAACATGTGTTACAAACTTTGTAACAAGCGTTACAAAGTTTGTAACAAAAAATGTCTTATAAGCAAATGAAAACTATCAGGCAGGAAATAAAAAATATCTCGGAGAAAGGATAATTATTCTCCGAGATAAATTTCATGCTTACGCAGAGTGCGCACAGTAGCGGTATTTTATTCTTCCGTGCACTCACCCAAGCGGCGCGAGATGCGCATGGCGCAGAAGTTGGGACCGCACATCGTGCAGAACTCGCCGTTCTCGTAGTGCGCTTCCTTGTAGTATTGCAGGGCGAGGTCGGGATCGAGACTGAGGTTGAACTGATCTTTCCAGCGGAACTCGTAGCGGGCTTTCGAGAGTGCGTTATCGCGCACTTGCGCCCCAGGGTGGCCTTTGGCGAGGTCGGCGGCATGGGCGGCGAGCTTATAGGTCACCACGCCTGTACGTACATCTTCGCGGTTGGGCAAGGCAAGGTGTTCCTTCGGGGTTACGTAGCAGAGCATCGCTGTGCCGAGCCAGCCGATTTGAGCAGCGCCGATGGCCGACGTGATGTGGTCGTAGCCGGGAGCGATGTCAGTGACGAGCGGACCGAGCGTATAGAAAGGCGCATTGTGGCACTTTTCAATCTGCCGCTCCATATTTTCGCGTATTTTGTGCATCGGCACGTGGCCTGGCCCTTCTATGAATGCCTGCACGCCCTTTGCCCAGGCGCGTTCCACGAGCTCGCCCATCGTGTCGAGTTCGGCAAACTGCGCTTCGTCGTTCGCGTCGTAAATCGAACCGGGGCGCAGGCCGTCGCCGAGGGAAATGGCAACGTCGTATTGCGCGCAGATGTCACAGATATCATCGAAATGCTCGTAGAGGAAACTCTCGCGGTTGTGCTTCAAACACCATTCCGAAATGATGCTGCCGCCGCGGCTCACCATGCCCGTGAGGCGCTTTTGCGCAAGATGCACGTTCTTTAAGCGAATGCCGCAGTGTATGGTGAAATAGTCCACGCCCTGTTCGCACTGCTCAATAAGCGTATCGCGATAGATTTCCCAAGAGAGGTCCTCCGCCTTGCCGTGCACCTTTTCCATGGCCTGGTACATCGGCACGGTGCCCACGGGCACGGGGCTGTTGCGCACTATCCATTCGCGCGTTTCGTGGATGTTATCGCCCGTGGAAAGGTCCATAATCGTGTCGCCGCCCCACTTGCAACTCCACACCGCCTTTTCCACCTCTTCTTCAATGCCCGAGGTGGTGGCGGAATTGCCGATGTTGGTATTGATCTTGACGAGGAAATTGCGGCCGATAATCATCGGCTCGGCTTCGGGGTGGTTGATGTTGGCGGGAATAACGGCACGCCCCTCTGCCACCTCTTGGCGCACAAATTCAGGTGTGATATGCGTCTCGATGCCGAGGGCGGCGCAGTCCATGTTCTCGCGGATGCTCACATACTCCATTTCGGGCGTGATGATGCCCTGCTTGGCCAGTGCCATCTGCGTCACGGCCTTACCGGGAAGGGCACGCAGGGGCAAGTGGTTGTGGGCGAAGCGCAAACTGTCAAGGCTATGGTCGGCCATGCGTTGGCGGCAGTAAACGGAAGAAAACTCCGAGAGCCGCTCTACCCCGCCGCGCTCCAAAATCCATTCCTCGCGCAGGCGCGGCAAACCGCGACGCAGATCGATGTCCTGCGACTTGTCGGAATAAGGACCGCTCGTGTCGTAAACCAAAACGGGCGAATTCTCCTTGAAATGCTTCTTGCCGTCCTTGTCCTTCGTGACGGTGGGCGTAAGTGTCACTTTGCGCATCGCCACACGCAGTTTCGGGAACAGTTTGCCCTCCATATATACTTTTTCGCTGGAGGGATAGGTTATCCTGATGTTGTCGTTTTGCATGATATTATTGTATTTAATAAGATTTTAGAAGACGAGTAAACGAGTAGACAAGTAAACAAGACAAGTTACTCATGAAATAATTAGTAAACAAGTAAACAAGTAGACAAGTAAACAAGACAAGTTACCATATAAAATATAGTTTGCAAGACAAATCTGTCTCGTCTACTCGTTTACTTGTAAACTCGTCTACTAAAAAACATCTCTGTCTCGTCTACTCGTTTACTTGTTCACTCGTCTACTAAAAAAAGAGATTTATTTATCTATCAGCTTCGAGAAACTGGCGCATCATTTCTTCTGGATCGTCTGCCCCGAGTATCGCACTGCTAACGGCGATACCGCTAACGCCTGCATCAATCAAGTCAGGCACGTCAGCGAGGCGAATGCCTCCGATGGCGCAAAGCGGAATGCGCACCTGGGCTTCTTGCAACCCTTTCACGATGGCGGCATAACCGTCAAGGCCGAGAATAGGCGCAAGGTTCTTTTTCGTTTCTGTAAATCTGAACGGACCGACGCCCACGTAGTCCGCACCGGCTTGCTTCAAGGCCAGCACTTCTTCGAGGGTATTGGCAGTGCCGCCTATGATTAACTCCTGGCCGAGCAACTGTCGCGCCTCTGCCACGGGCATATCGTGTTTGCCGAGGTGCACGCCGTCGGCCTGCACCTTTTTAGCGAGTTCCACGCGGTCATCTATAATAAAGGTTGCGCCTTGTTCCTTACACAGGGCCTGCACTTCGCGGGCAGCAGCTTCGGCCTCGGCATCGCCGGCTTCCTTCATGCGCAACTGTACCCAGCGGCAACCGCCGCGCAGAGCAAGCCTTGCGCCCTCAATGTAGGAGTAGCGGGAGGTGGCGTGCGTGATAAATTGAACTGGTACCATGAATAGTAAACGAGTGTACGGGTAGGAAAGTAGGGGCGTTTTGCAAAACGCCCGGAAAACGAATGCCTGCAATAGTTAGGCCCTGCAACGTACAAGGCGGGCGTTTTGCAAAACGCCCCTACTCGTGAGACCTAACGTGTTAATACAAGTTTTCGGGTCTAAAAAAGGCATGCCCGCAAAGACATGCCCTTTTTTGTTTGTTGCAAAAGTTTGCTTCGCGGGCTTATGCCTCAGCGGGAGCTTCGGCTTCTGCACCGGCAGCGGCAGCTGCTTCAGCTTCTGCCTTAGCGGCAGCGGCGGCAGCCTTCTTTTCAGCCACTTTCTCGGCGATCTTCTCGTTCACCTTCTTTTCGGCTTCGAGTTTCTCGGCAGCAGCGGCCTTCTTGGCGGCAGCAACTTCGTTGGCAGCCTTTACAGCCTTGTTGTCCTTTGCCTTCTTCCAATCCTCGAACTTAGCCTGTGCTGCGGCCTCGTCGAAAGCGCCCTTGCGAACGCCGCCACGGAGGTGCTTCATCAGCATCACGCCTTCGCGGGAAAGGATGTTGCGAACGGTGTCAGTGGGCTGTGCGCCGCACTCTACCCAATAAAGGGCGCGTTCAAAATTCAAATCTACTGTGGCAGGGTTAGTGTTGGGATTGTACGTACCCAATTTTTCAGTAAATCTACCATCACGTGGTGCGCGAGCGTCGGCGATTACAATGCTATAGAAAGCATAATCCTTGCGACCGTGGCGCTGCAATCTGATTTTAGTTGCCATTTGTTTTTTTGGTTTTAATAGGTTTGAATAAATGTGCTATCTCGTAGCGGCTGCAAAGTTACGCCTTTTTGCTGGTTTCTAATAGTCATTCGCCGCCTTTTTTGCCCTTTTCTTATATGAAACCTTATTTTTTTGCTAATTTTGCGGCATTACGATCTGCACTTACATACAATATTATATATATAAGATATGACGACAATGCTTTTCCGCCGCCTCGCGCTCTCTTCCCTCACGGCCGCCGCCGCTTTCCTTCCGTGCGCCCTGCCTGCTTCGGCACAGGGCGAAGCAAGCACCGAACTCCAAAGTTATTTCCACAATGTGCTTGCAGGCAACGAGGCAACGCTGCCTGCCGACCGCGTACTCAGCCAGAGCGAATGTGCCGATGCCGCAAAGAAAGTGTGGCAGGCGTGGGTCGATGCAAATAATAATTTTGAAGAAGAAAAACTTCCCGCCCTGCAATCCCTCTACTCCGTGACGGCAGGTTCGTGGCAGTTGCCCGCAGATTTGGAAGCCAACGCCGTGATGCCGTTTTACTATGGCGCGAAGGACATCACGCAAAAACCGGCCGACGGTTTCCCGCTCTTCCTTTCGCTGCACGGTTCGGGCGCAAAAGCCGCAGAATGGGGCAACGGCCTGCTGCTGGCACAGAAGAACGACGATGCGCCCTCGGCATATTTCATTCCGCAGATACCGAATGAGGAAAACTATCGCTGGTATCAGCGTTCCAAGCTTTGGGCCTGGAAAAAACTGTTGCGCCAAGCGTTCGTGTCGGGTGATATCAACCCCGCCGCCATCTACTTTATCGGCATTTCCGAAGGGGCATACGGCAGCCAGCGCCTTGCTTCCTTCCTTGGCGATTACCTTGCAGGCGCAGGCCCAATGGCAGGAGGCGAACCACTAAAAAACGCGCCGGCGGAAAACTGCTGCAACCTCGCGTTTAATCTCAAGACGGGTGCGAACGATGGCGGCTTTTACCGCAACACGCTCACCGAATACACGCGCCAGGCACTGGATAAACTCGAAACGGATAACCCCGGTTATTTCGTTCACGACGTGCAACTGCTCGACGGTTACGCACACGTGATTCCCTACAACAAGACCACGCCGTGGTTGCTCGGATATAAGCGCAACGCCGCCCCGAAAAAAGTGATGTGGGAGAATTTCAATATGGACGGCGAGCGGCGAAACGGATATTATAACATACTTCTCGAAAAAGATCCCCTGTCGCCCGCTTCCCTCAACCGCTCTTTCTATACACTCAATATAGACGACGACAACAACGTTGCGCTCACCTCTCAGCGCGTGTACTACTCCACCATCGAGACCCTCGAAGGCATCGCCACGCGCTTCGTGAAAAGTTATCAAAAGATGCAGCAAGGCGTGGTACGCCTCTTCTTCGACGAGCGTTTGGTGGACATGTCGAAACCTGTGAAGATCACCGTAAACGGCACGCTCTATTTCGACGGCCTGCTCACCTGCCGCCTTTCCGACATGGCGGAGAGTCTCGCCGCTTTCGGCGACCCTCTGCGCATCTTCCCCGCTTCCGTAACGCTCAACTTGGCGGAAGTTCCCTCGGGCATCAATGAGATTGCAAAAGAAGACCGTCAGGCAGACAACGAAGACAATATATTATACGACTTGCAAGGCCGCCGCGTGACTGTTCCGCAACATGGCTTTTATATTAACAAGGCTGGCAAGCGGTTTGTGAAATAATTCCTGAAATCTATACCGAAATGTTGGAATGGGGAAAGGCTTATTTCTCAAAGAAATGATTGAGGCTGCCGTGCCCCTTGCCTGAAAATAGCGCGGCACCGCTTTCAATGGCTGCGCTGACGTAGGTCTTGGCTGCGCCGACGGCATCAGGCAAATTCATGCCGCGAGCCAAGTGGGCGGCAATGGCGGAAGAAAGGGTGCAACCCGTGCCGTGCGTGTTGCGCGAGGCGATGCGCTTGCCGGGATAGGCGCGGAAAGAACCATTATAATAGAGATAATCCGTGGGCGCACCCTCTGCGTGTCCGCCTTTCAGCAGCACCGCCGCGCCGCCGCAGGCTTGGCTGAGACGATGCAGCCATTCTTTTTTCTCTTCCTCATTTCCCTCTTTATTATCCCCCGAAAAAGTTTCGGTAAATCCCGTAACGTCCGTGCCAGCCGTGCGCAGCAGAGTTTCTGCCTCGGGGAGGTTGGGTGTGACAAGCGTGGAGAGCGGCAGCAACTCCTTTTGCAAAACAGGCACGGCGGCGGCATTGAGCAGTGGCATGCCGGAAGTGGAAAGCATCACGGGGTCTACCACTACATACTCCGGCTTATATTCGCGCAGCAACTTCGTCACGGCTTGCACCACGGCGGCATTGCCGAGCATCCCCGTCTTGACCGCTACAGGCATAAAGTCGTCCATCACGGCAGCCGCCTGGCGATACACCAACCCGCCGTCCATCGCCACGCTCTCGCGCACGCCAACCGTGCTTTGCACAGTAACGGCCGTCACTGCTGCCTGTCCGTAGCAGCCTAAGGCAGCAAAGGTCTTGAGGTCGGCAATAATGCCCGCGCCGCCCGAAGGGTCGAGGCCGGCAATGGTGAGACAGGGAAATAGTGAAGGGGACATATATAAAGTTTAAGTAAACAAGTTGACTGGCATACGGGCATACATATATATATGTGTCAGTTCAATTTGTAGGAAATGCCGGGCGTTTCCTTTACAAAGTCCACAAGTTCTTTGGTCACGGCGATGCCGGGCGTTTGCGAGCGGAGCGTGACGTTGAAACTGCGTTTCGGTTCGCGCACGTTGAAGTACAGTTCCGTTTTGCCCGCTTTTTGCAGATGCGTGGACAGGTCTTGCGCCGCAATGTCATCGAGTTCGTCGAGATTAAGCGTGAAGGTGATGCGCTGAATCTTGTTTTCCTTCACATCAGAAAGGAATTCAATTTTCGTGATGTGCAGGTCGAAGTTTCCAGGCTTCCAGTGACGTTCTTCTACGTGGGCGGTGATGAAAAGCGAATTGCCGATGGTGAAATATCCGCTATGGCGTGCCCAGTCGTCTCCGAAGAGAGCGATTTCGCCTGCTCCGTCATAGTCTTCCAGTTTCACGATGCCGTAAGGCTTTCCCGTCTTTGTCTGCCCCGTGCGTACAGAGGTAACGATGCCGCCCACGGTGATGTCCTTGTCTTTATAGGGGGAAATGTCGGCGAGGTCGGGGGCATGGTTGCTGCAAACGTCGGTAAGGATGATGCTGTAATCATCGAGCGGATGCCCGGATATATACACGCTGATGAGTTCGCGCTCGCGGTTAAGGCGTTCCAGCGCGCTCCATTGCTCATATTCCTCAGGGATTTCTGGCTTCGTGGCTTCGGCCATATCTGTTGCGCCGAAAAGGGAGTTTTGGCTGGTCACCAAATCCTGCTGATAGCGCACGCCATAGCGCAGGAGCGTGTCCATGAACACTTCGCCGCGCGAATTTTTGGCGAAGAACTGCTCGCGTTTCATGGTCTCGAAACTATCGAATGCGCCGGCCAGCGCGAGATTTTCGAGGCACTTGCGGTTGCACGCGCTGAGGTTCACGCGCTCCACGAGGTCGAAGACCGACTTGTAAGGGCCGTTTTCATTTCTTTCTTTAATAATACACTCCACCGCCGATTCGCCTACACCCTTCACGGCTGCAAGTCCGAAGCGTATATTTCCTTCGTGATTGACGCTGAACTTGGCGTGACTCTCGTTGATATCCGGGCCGAGCGTGCGAATGCCCATAGACTTGCTCTCGTCCATGAGCTTCATGATTTCGTTGATGTTGGAGAGGTTGCGGCTCATGTTGCCCGCCATGTATTGCGCGGGGTAGTTGGCTTTGAGGTACGCCGTCTGATAGGCCACCCACGAGTAGCAAGTGGCGTGGCTCTTGTTGAAAGCATAGGAGGCAAAGGCGCGCCAGTCGTCCCAAATCTTTTCAAGCACCTTTTCGTCGTGCCCGTTGGCCTTTCCGCCCGAGATAAATTTGGGGTACATGTGGTTCAGTTTCTCGATAAGCTTCTTACCCATCGCCTTACGCAGGGCATCGCTCTCGCCACGCGTGAAGTTTGCAATGAGGCGCGAGAGCAGCATCACCTGCTCCTGATAAACCGTGATGCCGTAGGTGTCTTTAAGATATTTCTCCATGCACGGGAGGTCGTAGACAATGGGTTCGTCGCCGTGCTTGCGGGCAATGAACTGCGGAATATAGGCCATTGGCCCCGGGCGATAAAGGGCGTTCATCGCAATGAGGTCTTCGAAGGTAGAGGGTTGCAGCTCGCGGAGATATTTCTGCATGCCCGCAGACTCAAACTGGAAGGTGCCGATGGTGCGTCCGTCGCAGAAGAGCTGATAAGTAGCGGGGTCGTCAATAGGTATGCGGTCGATGTCGAGTTCGATGCCGAGGCTTTCCCTTATGTTCTCGAGGGCTTCCTTGATAATGGAGAGGGTTTTCAGTCCGAGGAAGTCCATCTTAATTAGGCCCGTTTCCTCGATAACTTTACCCTCGTATTGCGTGCATTGCACCTTTTCGCCGGTGTCTTTGTCCTCGGCAGTTGAAACGGGCACCCAGTCAGAAATGTTGTCGCGGCAGATAATGAAGCCGCAAGCGTGGACACCGGTGTTGCGCACGTTACCCTCGAGCATTTTTGCATAGCGGAGGGTATCGCGCATCACGGGATCGGGCGAACATTCTGCCTCGCGCAGCTCAGGAATGGCGGCAATGGCGTTTTTCAGATTAAGCTTAGGTGCTTTTCCGTCGGGGCCTTCGGGTAGTTTGTCGGGGATAAGCTTGCAAAGGCGGTTGGAAACGTCGAGTGGCAGCTTTTGCACGCGCGCCACGTCCTTTAAGGCAAGTTTCGTAGCCATTGTGCCGTAAGTGATGATATGTGCCACGTTGTCCTCGCCGTATTTCTTTGTCACCCAGTTCAGCACGCGGCCGCGGCCATCATCGTCGAAGTCCACGTCAATATCGGGCAAGGAGATACGGTCGGGGTTGAGGAAACGCTCAAACAGGAGGTCGTATTTGATTGGGTCGATTTGCGTGATGCCGAGACAATAAGCCACGCAACTGCCTGCGGCGGAGCCACGGCCGGGGCCTACGCTCACGTCGAGTTCCTCGCGGGCGGCGCGAATGAAGTCCTGCACAATGAGGAAGTAGCCCGGGAAACCCATCGTCTTCATAATATGCAGTTCAAACTTGATGCGCTCGGAGGTTTCCTCATCTAACGGGTCGCCGTAGCGTTTCTTGGCGCCTTCGTAGGCGAGCTTGGCGAGATAGTCGGCTTCGAGCTTGATGCGATAGAGTTTGTCGAAGCCGCCGAGTTTTTTAATCTTTGAAAGTCCCTCTTCGCGCGACATTACGACGTTGCCGTTCTCGTCCTGCGTAAATTCATCGTAGAGCTGTTCCTCTGTGAGCCGTTGGCGATATTGCTCTTCCGTGCCGAAGTCTTCGGGAATGGCGAAGTTGGGCATAATAGGCGCGTGATCGATGGAATAGGTTTCTATCTTGTCGCAAATTTCGCACGTGTTGCGCAGCGTTTCGGGCAGGTCGGCAAAAACGGCGTTCATCTCTTCGCGCGTCTTAAACCACTCCTGCTTTGTGTAAAGCATGCGCGTGGGGTCGTTGAGGTCTTTGCCTGTCGAGAGGCATATAAGACGGTCGTGCGCCTCCGCGTTTTCCTCGTTCACGAAATGGCAGTCGTTGGAACAAATCGTTTTCACGCCGTATTTTTCGGCAAGCGCAAGCAGCACTTTATTGACTTGCTCTTGCAGGGGATAGGTTTCGCGGTTGGCGTTGATGGAAGGATCGGTCACTTTGTGGCGTTGCAGCTCGAGGTAATAGTCGTCCCCGAACACGCGCTTGAACCATTGCACGGCTTCCTCGGCTTCCTCAATTCTTCCTTTAAGGATTTTCTGCGGTATTTCGCCGCCGAGGCAGGCCGAGCAGCAGATAATGCCTTCGGAGTAGGTTTCGAGGTCTTTGTGGTCGGTACGGGGTCGCATGTAAAAGCCGTCTACCCACGAGCGCGACACGATTTTGACGAGATTATGATAGCCCTTCTCGTTTTTAGCCAGTAGTATGAGGTGCCAGCCGCTTTGGTCCTGCTTGCCATCGCGCAGCGTCTTGTCGCCGCGCCGCGCTACGTAGGCTTCGCAACCGAATATCGGTTTGAAGTCGGCAATGCGCTGCTGCTTTTCAATCGTCTTGGTGAGTTCCTCCTCCTTGGCGGCGCGCTCTTCTGGCGAGAGGGCGCAGTTGGGTGCGTCGAGCGCCTCGAGTTCAGCCTTTGCGGCAGCGAGCGCACCCTTGGCTTTCCCAATTACCTTCTGAGCATAATTGTAAAACTCCTTGATGCCCATCATGTTGCCGTGGTCGGTCACGGCCATGCCGCGCATCTTGTTGCCGATGGCCTTGTCTACGAGTGCGGAAATGGAGGCCTGCCCGTCTAGGATAGAATATTGGGTGTGTACGTGCAGATGTACAAAGTCTTCCATAGCGTAAGGTTTATAGATACAAGATGACCCGACCGGGTTGGTCGGGTCATCCCGTTAATTTATCTGTTTGATTTCGTATAGACTACGTTTAATTTCAGATTGCCACCCGGTCCACCTTCTATCCTTGCGGACGAAAGGCCGAGTTCATTGCGCACGCGCTGCAGCACGTTGGTAGAAGTGCCCGTTGAACTGGCAATGCTGCTGTATTCGGGCTTGACAGGGATAAGCACGAGCTTATTCCAGTCTTTGTTTTCTTCTTTTGCCTCCCACGCAGCATATTTTGCATGGCGTTGCTCTTCCGTATCAGAAACTACTACGCCTGCTCCGGCATCGCGCTCCTGCTTGAGGGTTTTGATGAGCAGGGAGATATTGGTGAACTGATAGGCGTTGGTGGAAGAACTATACGAGGCAAAGAATGAGTTTGCGCCGTCGGGAAGTTTTCCCTGCTCGAAAAATGTGAACATCTCCTTTTTCCGCAGCAGTACCACGGACGAAGGTGCGGGCAGATCGTAGGGCGTGGGATTTTCCTTATTGAACTTGCGGAAGGAAATGGATGCGCCGCTGATTTCTTCCGTGTAATGCTCTCCGGCAATGATGTTGTCGATGGGGAGCGTGATTTCCGTGAAAAGTCCCGCAGGGGATTTCAAAAAGGTGTACTCATTGGCGGGGTCGGTCAAAGCGGCGGGAATTTTGTTGCTTACGGTCGTGTTTTGCAACACTTCTTCCGTCGCGCCCATACGCTGCATGCCGTCCACGAGCTTCGGCGTACCGTCTTCCGTAGATGTGTAGCGGAAATATACGTTCATGGCCATCAGGCTCGTTTGGAGCATCGAACCGATGCCGCCGGCGGTCTTGAAATAAAATCCCGGGCACACGTGGTGTATGAACTGGTAGGAATTTTTGAAGTATTCGGGATGCTGGTAATATTTTTCCAGAATCCATGCACCGTAAGAGGCGGGCAGTTTCACCACAATGCTGCGGTAGTAAGTCGTTCCGCTATTGGCGGCTTCCGAGCGTGCGAGGTCCTTCACCGTATAAGTAAGATCCTTTTTCACGTTCGACGTGGTACTCACGAAGTCCTGCGGGTCGAGGTTTGTGTAGTAGTTCACATTTTCCTTCATCACCTTTGCCGTGTCGAGTTCCTGCACAGAAAGTTTCATCGTGGTGAGGGAATCGCCGTAATAAGAATCAAAATAGATGCGAATATCGCAGGAATCGGCAATGATATTCCCGTCCTTGTCTTTATTCATCAGCGAACGGTCGGGCAGTGCGAAGTTTTCAAAGATATTGAACTGCGCGAGAAAGTCGCAAGTCGTCTTTGCGCGTGTCTCGGGGTCGATGATGCTGCCGAGGTAGCAGGTGCTGGTGTTGGCGAGCACGGAGTCGACAGCCAAAGCCCTCGAGGTAACGGGGAACACCTCAGAATAAGGGGTCACGAAGTCCGTTTCGGGCATAATGTCTCCGCCCAAAGTGCCCGTATCGTCTGTGCAGGCGGTGAGCGAAGAGAGCAGGAGCGCAAAGAGGGAAAGCAACAGATGCTTGTTCATACAATATTATATATATGTATAGCCGGGTAGGATTTAAGGGAATGGGGGATTATGCCTCTGCGGCGGGGGCATCGGAAACGGCGGTGAAGAAGTCTCGGCACACTATGCCCGGCTTTTCTTCCATTTCCGCTTTCAGCAGCACGGGCTTGCCCTGGCTGCGTGCCAGTTCTACGGCTTCGGGTTGTGCGCCTGCCTCGCCCTCAATCACGGCATCGCTGAAGCGCACGGCAATCTCGTCGAGCGTGCAGCTGCCTGCGGTGTCGAGGCCACGCTCTTTAAGCGCGTCTTCGTTGGCCGCCTTGAAGGAGATAAGGCTTACGAGCCGCTGCATTTCGGGCAGGGAGGGCGTTTCGGCGTAAGGGCTGTAAACCACCTTTGTTCCCATGAAAGCGGGGTCTTCGGCATAGGCCGTTTTCACGAAGAAGGGCACAATGGACGTCATCCAGCCTTGGCAGTAGATGACATCGGGCGTCCAGCGCAACTTTTTGAGGGTTTCGAGCACGCCTCGTGCATAGAACACGGCACGCTCCACGTTGTCCTCATACTCATGCCCGGAATCGTCGCGCATCATCTTGCGTTTGTGGAAATAGTCATCGTTGTCGATGAAATACACCTGCATTCGGGCCGCCGGGGACGGCAGGGCGGAGGAGAAGCGGGAAACGGAGCAGGCGGCGGAGGACGGCGCGGTGACGCTGCGGGTGCTGGACAACGGGCAGGTGGAGGACATGACGCTGGAGAAGTATTTGCAGGGCGTGGTGCGGGGCGAGATGCCCGCCAGCTTTGAGATGGAGGCGCTGAAGGCCCAGGCGGCGGCGGAGCGGACGTATGTGTACTATCAACTGGCGGCGGGACGGAAGGAGCGCCACCCGGAGGCGGACGTGTGTACCGACCACACGTGCTGTAGTGCATTTCTGTCGGAGCAGGCGGCCCGGGAGAAGTGGGGCGGGGACTACGACCCATGGGAGGCGCGGATCGAACAGGCGGTGGCGGAGACGGACGGGCAGACGGTGCTGTACGGCGGCAAGCCCATACTGGCGGTGTTCCACTCGTCGTCGGCGGGAAAGACCGCCGCGGCGGGACAGGTGTGGAGCGGCGATCTGCCGTATTTGCAGAGTGTGGACAGCCCGGAGAGCGAGGAGACCGTGCCCAACTATTACAGCGTGGTGACGTTCACGGCGGCGGAGGCGAAGGAGAAGCTGCTGGCGGCCAGGCCGGGGCTGAAGCTGGAGGGCACGCCGGAGGACTGGCTGGGGGAGGTCACGGAGGACGCATCGGGCCGGGTGGAGACGGCGGTCATCGGCGGCGAGACGTGGAAGGGCACGGAGGTGCGTGCGGCCTTCGGGCTGCGGTCGGCCTGCTTTGCGGCGGAGGCACAGGCGGAGAGCCTGACGTTCTACGTGACGGGCTACGGCCACGGCGTGGGCATGAGTCAATACGGTGCGAACCAGCTGGCCAGGGAGGGGAAAACGTGGCGGGAGATACTGGAGTGGTACTACGCCGGTGTGACCATCGGGCCATACGGCGGAAATGCGTGACAAACGGCGGGAAATGTGGTATCATTACACAGTTAGAGAGCGATATTTACAGTTTGTTCAGGAAAACCGGGGGACAAACGGTGTAATATCGGGTATAACAGGACAGATATAACTATACCGACCGGGAGGAGCTTCCTATGGCACGCAATATTTTGGTGGTAGAGGACGACCGCAACATATCCGACCTTATCCGTATGTATCTGGAGAAGGAGGGGTTCGAGGTACGCAGCGCTTACGATGGCGGCAAGGCCGTGGAGGAGTATGACAGACAGGCACCGGACATGGTGCTGCTGGACATCATGCTGCCGGTGATGGACGGCTGGTCCGTGTGCGCCCACATTCGGGAAAAGGGTTCCACCCCCATTATTATGCTGACCGCCAAGGGCGATGTGACCGACCGGATCACCGGCCTTGAGATGGGCGCCGACGACTATCTGGTGAAGCCTTTTGAGATGAAGGAGCTGATGGCCCGCATCAACGCGGTGTTGCGCCGCAGTGAGATCCCCGACGATACCCGCAAGCGGCTGGTATTCGACAAGCTGGTGATCGATCTGGACAGCTACGAACTGCTGGTGGACGGCAAAAAGGTGGATACGCCTCCCAAGGAACTATACCGCTTCAGACAATTCGTGCAGATATCGATTATGGATTCGCAGAGGCAGAT
>SFPF01000119.1 GCA_004552155.1 Bacteroidales bacterium | reverse complement strand
AAAAGAAAAACGATTTTGTAAGCGCGCATCAACTATCTTATAAGAGCGCGGAAACTATCTTATAAGATAATTCTCACTATCTCGGAGATAATTTTTACGGGCTTGCTTAAAATTTTCACGACCTTGCTGATAGTTGCGGGTACAAAAAAAGCAGGAAGTGCGCAGCGCCGCGCTCTTCCTGCTTGCAAGGCAAATTTAATCATTTATTCCCGTTGCGCCAAATCTGAAAAAGTGTGTAGAAATTTTGAATTGCTTTAATCGGGAAAATCTGGGCGGTATGTAAAACACCATATCTATTTCCTCAACGCCAACAACCCGCCAAATGTAATCAGTCCGTTGAGCAAGAGCAATTCATAACCGAACTTGTAGCCAAACCATTGCTGGGCGTTCAGGTCTAAAACGAGGCAAATTAGCGGTGCGGCAATGCAAACGGCGGGGACATAACGGTCGCGCACCGCAGTGTGCTTTACAAATAGGCTGTAAGCAAAGAGGCCGAGCAGAGGGCCGTAAGTGTAAGATGCCATCACGTAAATCGCATTGATCAGGCTCGTAGCATCGCCCACAATCCTGAATGCCAGCAACATGAGCACCACGGCAGCGACCACGCAAATATGCACTCGGCGGCGGATTTTTACTTGTTCGGCGGCAGTTAGTCCTTCGCGGTTTTCCAGTCTTAGAAGGTCGATGCAAATAGTCGTAGTGAGCGCGGTCAGTGCCGAGTCGGCGCTCGAAAAGGCTGCGGCGGACAGTCCGATGGCAAAGGCGATGCAAACGCCCCACCCCAACGTGCCACTCGCCACAACGGCGGTCAGCAACTCGTCGCCGCTCTGCGGCAGGGCGATACCCGTGCGGGCGCAAAACGTGTAGAGCAGAACGCCTAAGAAAAGGAACAGGAAATTTACGGGCAGGAAGGCCGTGCCGTAGAGGCACATTTCCTTTTGCGCCGAGCGCAAGTCTTTGCAGGTCAGGTTCTTTTGCATCATGTCTTGGTCGAGCCCCGTCATCACCACTACGATAAACATGCCGCTTATGAACTGCCGCCAAAAGTTTGTGGTATGGCTCCAGTCCCAGTCGAACACGCGCGTCATTTCGCTCCCGCGCCATAATTCCGCCACAGTGCCCCACCCCATTTGCGGCGCGGCGATCACGGCAAGCGCAATGGCGACAGCCGCGCCCAGCATGCAGGCAGTTTGCAACATATCGGTACGCACCAGCACCTTGATGCCGCCGCGCCGCGTGTAGCCCCACATCAAGCCTAAAAGGGCAAGGGCGGTGAGGCAAAGGGTAAGTGTATTGCCAAACTCAAAACCCACAGCGCGGAGCAAGGGACGTGTGACGAAGGTGTCGAGCACGAGGCAGACGGGAAAGAGCCGCGCCGCAGCACCCGTGAGTTTGCTGAGCACGAAAAATGCCGCGCCCGTGCGGTGGGAATGCTTGCCGAGGCGGTCGGCCAAGACGGTGTAAATGCTCGTCAGACGCAATTTATAAGCCAAGGCACATTTGCAGATAGGTCATGCCCGTAGCCGCCGCCCAGCCGGGGACGGACATGAACGTGACGCCCGAAATGCTCGCCCCCACCATGCCCACGGCCACCATCCACCAGGGCGAACTGTGTCCGGCGCGAAAGAAGTCGTCGTTACCGCCGCCCGCGCTCTTGCGGCTCACGCGGCGCGAGATGTAAATAAGGAGTAGAAAATAGGCAACGAGGGTTGCCGGCATCACAATTTCTGCTGATTTCATCGGAAAACCAAAGTGGCATAATTTTGCCGCAAAGTTAAGAAGTTTCGCGCTTTCCGCGCCGCGCCGCAACCGCTTTCCGCGCGCAAAATCTGCATTTTCTTATAAGGAAAGCCTTACTTTTCGCCGCCGACACGCTTTTCTTTCCGGGCAAATGCGTAACTTTGCACAATATTATATATAAAACGCGTATACAATGCTGTTTATGTGCCCCTCTTTCAGGGGCGATGTACAAGCGCCCCCCGCTGCTGCGGATTATTACAAGTAGAATATTAGGTATTAGTCACAAAAATTTAAGGAGAACTATTTGAAATGAAAAGTTTTAGTATCTCGGAAGACCTCAAAAACATTATCGAAATAAGTTGCGACGTGGCGCAACGGGCACAGCTGCGCGAAGTGTCGCCGCTCTGCCTGCTCGTGGCCATGCTCGCCACATCAAAAGTAAAGCGTCTACTCACCTCATGGGAAATCAACGCAGAAGCCCTGCTGCTGGAAGCATCGGACGCCTTGCGCCGCCGCGTGGAAATGCAAAAGGCATTGGCCACCTATGAACCGAAAAACGTCGAGGGCGCCGCGCTCAACCAGGAAGCGTCCAATCTCGTGCGCCTCGCCGCGCTCGAAGCGCGCCGCACGGGTAAGACAGCCGCAGGAGTGGAGCATATCCTCCTGACCATGCTCCGCGAAAAGCACAACGCCGCAGGCCGACTGCTCGAAAAGGGCGGTATGACCTACGAAAACGTTTGCGAACGCCTCGGCGTGGAACTGCCCAAAAGCACGTTTGGCATTGACAACGACGATGCCGACGACATGCCGCCCGAAGACTTCGCCGCCTCCGGCAAGGCCGCCGGCAACCAGCAACCGGCAGGCACGCGCACCAAGGAAAAGACCGATACGCCCGTTATCGACCATTTCGGCACGGATCTCACCGCCATTGCCGCCAAGGGAGGATTGGACCCCGTGGTGGGGCGCGAGCGCGAAACGGAGCGCATGGTGCAAATCCTCTGCCGCCGCAAGAAGAACAACCCTATACTCATCGGGGTAGTGGAAGGCCTGGCGCAACGCATCGCCGGCGGCAAAGCCCCGCGCGTATTGGCGGGCAAGCGCATCGTTGCGCTCGACATGGCGGCCATCGTGGCAGGCACGCAGTATCGCGGACAATTTGAAGAACGTCTGCGCAAGCTCATCGAAGAACTCAAAAAGCACAATGAAATCATTCTTTTCGTCGATGAGATACACACGATTATCGGTGCCGGTTCTGCGCCGGGCAGTCTCGATGCCGCCAATATCCTGAAACCGGCCCTGGCACGCGGCGAAGTGCAGTGCATCGGCGCGACCACCATCAACGAATACCGCAAAACCATCGAAAAGGACGGCGCGCTCGAACGCCGCTTCCAGAAGATACAACTCGAGCCTGCCACGGCCGACGAAACGCTGCAAATCCTGCACAACCTGCGCAGCCGCTACGAGCAGCACCACAATGTGCACTACACCGACGCTGCCCTGGCGGCCTGCGTGCGCCTCACCAACCGCTACCTCACCGACCGCGCCCTGCCCGACAAGGCCATCGACGCGCTCGACGAAGCGGGCAGCCGCGTGCATCTCTCGTCGTCGGGCACGCCCGAAAATATCTTGCAGAAAGAGCGCGAGGTGGCAGAACTGAAACAGCAGAAGAACGCAGCCGCGCAAGCGCAGGACTATGAGAAGGCCGCCAATCTGCGCGACCAGATGGCGGAAGCCGAGAAGCAGCTTGCCGAACTCGTCAAGGAATGGGAGGCAGAAGCGTCGCAAAGCCCCTCCGTGGTGGACGAGGACCAAGTGGCTGCCGTGGTGAGCATCATGAGCGGCGTACCCGTGGAACGCGTGACACGTAGCGAGGAAGACCGTCTGCGGGGTATGAAAGACGCATTGCGCAGCAAGGTCATCGCCCAAGATAAGGCCATCGAGCGCGTGGTGCGCTCCATAACGCGCAGCCGCCTCGGGCTGAAAGGCGCAGAGCGCCCCATCGGCACGTTCCTCTTCGTAGGCCCCACGGGCGTGGGCAAGACGCACCTTGTGAAGTGTCTCGCCGAATGGATGTTCGGCAGCAAGGACGCGCTTATCCGCATGGATATGAGCGAATACGGCGAAAAATACAGCGTGAGCCGTCTCGTCGGCGCGCCTCCGGGATACGTGGGCTACGAAGAGGGAGGACAACTCACCGAAAAAGTGCGCCGGATGTGTTCAACACGCTCTTGCAGGTTATGGACGAAGGACGCATGACTGACGGCAACGGCGTGACTGCCGACTTCCGCAACACAATTATTATAATGACGTCCAATAGCGGCACTCGCCAGCTCAAAGATTTCGGCAGCGGCGTGGGCTTCAACAGCAGCCACGAGGCAACGGCTGAGCAGGCGGAAGGCATCGTGATGAAGGCATTGAGCAAGCAGTTCGCACCCGAATTTCTCAACCGCCTCGACGACATCGTGATGTTCCACCCGCTCACCGCCGACAACGCCCTCGAAATTGCCGACCTCGAAATCCGCGCCCTCCAGAAGCGGCTCAACAACGTGCCCTTGCAGCTCGAAGTGAGCGATGCCGCACGCCGCTTCCTCGTGGCCAAGGGCTTCGACAGCAAATACGGCGCACGCTCGCTGAAACGCGCTATCCATAAATATCTCGAGGACAATCTTTGCGACTATCTCATGGAACTGCCCGCCGACCAGGCAAAGCCGGGCGTGCTCCGCGCTGAGCCCAACGAGGCAAACGATAACATTAAACTCCTTATCCCGTAAATTTTTTAGGATATGAATTATATCAAAACCGAAATACCCGACGTATGGGTGTGCGAACCGAAAGTATTTGCCGATGCACGCGGCTACTTTATGGAAACTTGGCGTGCGTCCGATTTTAATGAGCATATCGGCCACGAAGTGAACTTTGTGCAGGACAATCAGTCCATGTCGTCGCGCGGCGTGCTGCGCGGCCTGCATTTCCAAAAGGGAGAATTTTCGCAGGCAAAGCTCGTGCGCGTGCTGCAAGGCACGGTAGTGGACGTGGCCGTGGACTTGCGAAAGGCTTCCCCCACATTCGGCAAGTACGTAATGGTGGAACTGAGCGCGGAGAACAAGCGCCAGCTGTTTATCCCCCGAGGCTTCGCCCACGGTTTCCAAGTAATTTCCGACACGGCCGTTTTCACTTATAAGGTGGATAACGTCTATGCGCCGCAGGCCGAATGTTCCATTCGCTACGACGACCCTAAAATCGGCATTGCCTGGCCCATTACAAATCCGCAGGAACTTTTGCTCTCCGAAAAGGATTTGCAGCACGCCGTAAACTTTGACGAGGCCGAAAAGTTTTAAGAAATCTTTTTCTAACAAACATGGCGGGCGCATTTACTACGCCCTACCCTTTTTCACCCATAACCTCCCCACACCATATTATATATAAATGAAGAATATCCGTAACTTTTGCATCATTGCCCATATCGACCACGGCAAAAGCACACTGGCAGACCGTCTGCTTGAACGTACAAAAACCATCGAAGTGACCGAAGGGCAAATGCTGGACGATATGGATTTGGAGCGCGAACGCGGCATAACCATCAAAAGCCACGCGATACAGATGGATTACCAGTTGGACGGCGAGACGTATAGGCTCAACCTTATCGACACCCCGGGGCATGTGGACTTTTCCTACGAGGTGTCGCGCAGCATCGCCGCCTGCGAGGGCTGCCTGCTCGTGGTAGACAGCACGCAGGGCGTTCAGGCGCAGACAATCTCCAATTTATATATGGCCATAGAGCACGACCTCGAAATTATCCCCGTACTCAATAAGTGCGACATGCCGAACTCTATGCCCGAGGAGGTGGAAGATGAAATCATCGAACTGCTCGGTTGCAAGCGCGAAGAGATTATCCGCGCCTCCGGCCGTACGGGTCAGGGCGTTGACGAGATTCTTCGCGCCGTAGTGGAGCGTATTCCCGCGCCGGTCGGCGATGAGGACGCGCCGCTGCAAGCCCTGATTTTCGACTCCGTGTTCAATCCTTTCCGAGGTATCATCGCGTATTTCAAAATCGTGAACGGCTCAATCCGCCAAGGCGAGGACGTGCTGTTTGTCAATACGCAAAAAAAATATTCCGCCGACGAGGTGGGCGTGCTCAAGATGAACCTCTCGCCGCGTAAGGTGCTCGGCTGCGGCGACGTGGGATACATCGTGAGCGGCATCAAGACCGCCACGGAAGTAAAGGTGGGCGACACGATTACCACCGTAGAGCGTCCCTGCAAGGAAGCCATTGCGGGCTTTGAAGAAGTGAAGCCGATGGTCTTCGCCGGCGTTTACCCCGTGGAAACAGAAGATTTCGAGCAACTGCGCGCCAGTCTCGAGAAACTCCAACTCAATGACGCTTCGCTGAGCTTTACGCCCGAAAGTTCCGTTGCCCTCGGCTTCGGTTTCCGCTGCGGCTTCCTCGGATTGCTCCACATGGAAATCGTGCAGGAACGCCTCGACCGCGAGTTCAACATGAACGTCATCACCACTGTGCCCAACGTAAGTTATTTTGTCTACGACAAGCACGGCAACAAAAAGGAGGTGCACAATCCTGCGGGCATGCCCGAGGCCACGGAAATCGACCACATCGAAGAACCCTACATCCGCGCCTCGATTATCACGAAGACCGACTTTATCGGCAACATCATGACGCTCTGTCTCGGCAAGCGCGGCGAACTGGTGAAGCAGGAGTATGTGTCGGGCGACCGTGTGGAACTTTATTATGATATGCCTCTTGCCGAGATTGTCATTGACTTTTACGACAAACTCAAATCTATGTCGAAAGGTTATGCTTCTTTCGACTACCATCCCTTAGAGTTTCGTCCTTCCAAACTTGTAAAACTCGACATTCTGCTGAACGGCGAGCCCGTGGACGCACTCTCTACGCTGACGCACGTGGATAATTCCGTCACCTTCGGCAGACGCATTTGCGAGAAACTCAAAGAATTGCTGCCCCGCCAGCAGTTCGACATCGCTATCCAGGCGGCCATCGGCGCGAAAATCATTGCACGCGAAACGGTGAAGCAGGTGCGCAAGGATGTGACCGCAAAGTGCTACGGCGGCGACATAAGCCGTAAGCGCAAACTCCTTGAAAAGCAGAAGCGAGGCAAGAAGCGCATGAAGGAAATCGGCAATGTGCAAGTGCCGCAAAAGGCCTTCCTCGCCGTGCTCAAACTTGATTAAAATTTTATCGGGAATATGCTCATCGAACTCAAAGGCATCAATATCTGCCACGATGACCTGTGCGTCGTGGAAAGCGCAGACTTTCGCGTAGGTGCGGGAGACTTTATATATATTGTAGGTCCCGTGGGCGCGGGCAAGAGCTCGCTGCTCAAGACCCTATATGGCGAACTGCCCCTGCCGCCGAAAAAGAAAAAGGACGTCGGCGATACGCGCCACGCCGAAGTGCTCGGCTACGACCTGCTGCGGCTCAAACGCAAGCATCTGCCCGACCTTCGCCGCCGCCTCGGAGTGGTGTTCCAGGATTTCCAACTCCTGCGCGACCGCACGGTTTACGACAATCTCTACTTCGTGCTTAAAGCCACGGGCAAACCGCGCAAGGAGCGCGATGCCCGTATCTCCGAGGTGCTGCAACTGGTAGGAATGGAGGACAAGGCGCACAAATTCCCTCACGAACTTTCCGGCGGCGAGCAGCAGCGCGTCTGCATCGCCCGGGCCCTGCTCAATAATCCTGAAATCATACTCGCCGACGAACCGACTGGCCGACTGGCAACCTCGACTTCGAGACCAGCAAGCGCATCGTCAGCATCTTGCAGACCATTCGCCAGAAAGGCACGGCCGTGGTGATGATTACCCACAACCTCAACCTCTTGCAGCTCTTCCCAGGCATCGTCTACAACTGCGAGGGAGGCAAGTTACAGGAAGTGACCAACGAATACAACGCGCCGATTGAATTGGAAGAAGAAAATAAAAACAATTAAGTTCCCAAATATGAAAGTCCTTAAATTCGGCGGCACGTCCGTTGGCTCGCCGCAAAGAATGAAAGAGGTGTCCGCCCTCATCAACGACGGCAAGCAGAAAATCGTGGTGTTGTCTGCTATGTCGGGCACGACAAATGCTTTGGTCGAGATTGCCTCATATCTTAAAAAGAACAACCGCGAGGCGGCAAACGTTTGTATCAACCGTCTGCGCCACATCTACAAAGAGCACGTGGGCAACCTCCACGCCAAGCCCGAGTTTGCGGAGCGCACAATGCAGTTCCTCCTCGGCACGTTCGACAACCTGCTCACGATGGTGAGCCGAGAATATACGCCCGAGTTGGAAAAGGAAATCCTCGCGCAGGGTGAACTGATGAGCACCAACATGGTCATCGCTTACTTGCAGGAACAAGGCATCAAAGCCACGCTCATTCCCGCGCTCGACTACATGATGATCGATGAAAACGGCGAACCCGACCTGCACTACATCAAAGAGCATCTTAAAGACATTCTCAAAAAGCAGCCGGGCTATGAAATCTATCTTACGCAAGGCTTCATCACGCGCAACCGCAAGGGCGAAATCGACAACTTGCAGCGCGGCGGTTCAGACTATACCGCCTGCCTGATTGGCGCGGCGGTAGGTGCCGAGGAAATCCAGATATGGACGGATATCGACGGCATGCACAACAACGACCCGCGCATCGTGGAGCACACCACGCCTGTGCGCCAGCTCAACTTCGAGGAAGCCGCCGAACTGGCCTATTTCGGCGCAAAAATCCTGCACCCCACCTGCATTCAACCCGCCCGCTACGCCGGCGTGCCCGTGCGTCTGCTCAATACCATGGACCCGCAAGCACCGGGAACGCTTATCAACAACGAGATGCGCCGTGGCACGATTAAGGCTGTTGCTGCGAAGGACAACATCACTGCCATCAAAATCGTTTCCTCACGTATGCTCCTCGCCACGGGCTTCCTGCGCAAAGTGTTTGAAATCTTTGAAACTTACAACACGAGCATCGACATGGTGACGACCTCCGAGGTCGGCGTTTCGCTCAGCATCGACAACAAGAGCCGCATCGTGCCCATTCTCGAAGAGTTGAAGAAATACGGCGCGGTTGAGGTGGACGAAGACATGTGCATCGTTTGCGTTGTGGGCGACCTTACGGGCGAGCGCATCGGCGTGGCTTCTGAAATCATCGAAGCCTTCAAAGAAATCCCTGTGCGCATGATCTCTTACGGCGGCAGCGAGCACAACATCTCGTTCCTTATCAGCAAGGACGACAAAAAGGCAGCACTTTGCGCCCTCAGCCGTCAGCTGTTCGGCGAAAAAGAATGACACAATATTTATATATATAGTCACGTAAAATAGGATTAGGCAAATAGCATGGCTAACGTATTAACTGCCTGGAAGGCAGTACAGAGCGAAGCGATGGTAACCGGGGACGAAGTCCTCGGAAGCGACAATTGCAAGCTTTCTGCCTGGAAGGCAGTACGCCTGTGGCAATGTGTAAAGTACCTGTCCTATGGCGTAGTGCCTTCCAGGCACATCGACATTTATGCGCCTATCCGAGGACTTCGTCCCCGGTTATCGTCGCTGCGCTCCGTAGTGCCTTCCAGGCACTTTGCGCAGCATAATATTTAATGAATACTATACCGGGGCGCGAAATCATGCGCCCCTTTCTTTCAACAATAACTTGTTTCCTCAAACATAAAAACAATGGACTTCAATAACCTTGAAACGCCGTATTACTATTACGACCTCGCCCTGTTGCGCCGTACGCTCGACGAGGTGAAGCGTTGCACGAAAAACAATCCCGAGTTTCACGTTCACTATGCCGTTAAGGCAAATTTCAACCCCCGCATCCTGCAAACCATTGCTGCCGCCGGACTGGGCGCTGACTGCGTTTCAGGTGGCGAGGTGAGCGCAGCAGCTGCCGCCGGCATACCGTCAGAGAAAATCGTGTTTGCAGGCGTAGGAAAGAGTGATTCGGAAATCGTCACCGCGCTCCGCACAGGCATTTCATGTTTCAACGTGGAGAGCCGCCCCGAACTTGAGAATATCAGCGAACTCGCCGCGAAAGAGGGCGTCACTGCCCGAGTGGCATTCCGCATAAACCCGAATATCGATGCGCACACGCATGCAAAAATCACCACCGGCCTTAGCGAGAACAAATTCGGGCTTGCTCCCGAAGATTTGCTGCCCGCCATTCGCCGCGCACAGGAGTTGCCGTCGATAGAATATGCAGGCCTGCATTTCCACATCGGCAGCCAAATCCAAGACTTAGAGGTCTACGTGACGCTTTGTCACTATATCAACAATCTGCTCAACGACCTTGCGGCGGCTGGCATTGCAACGGCGAGCGTCAACGTGGGAGGCGGCCTTGGCATCGACTATGTTCATCCCAAGGAGAACCCGATTCCGCCTTTTGAAAAGTATTTTAATATTTTCCGTCACGAATTGCGCCTGCCCGCCGGTTGCCAACTGCATTTCGAGTTAGGGCGCAGCATCGTGGGGCAATGCGGCACGCTCATCGCCCGTACGCTCTACGTGAAAGAAGGCCGCAGCCGCAAATTCGTCATTGTAGATGCAGGCTTCACTGACCTTATCCGACCCGCCATGTACGGCTCGCACCATTTCACGGCACCATTTCACGGAAAACCTCACCGCCGCTACGCGCCCCGAGGCTGCGCTCCAACCCTACGACGTCGTGGGACCTATCTGCGAGAGCAGCGACGTGTTTAGCCGCGACGAACTCCTGCCCCCTACCCTGCGCGGCGACCTCATTGCATTCCGTTCTGCCGGGGCTTATGGCGAGGCCATGTCCTCCTGCTATAATTGCCGCCCGCTGCCGAAGAGTTATTTCTCAGAATAAGATAAAGAAAAAGAAAACGCACTGCCTAATCGGGCAGTGCGTTTTTCATGTTTGCTTAATGCTTACTCGTGTAATTTTTGGCCTATGGGTCAATTTGGGTGTTTTTTGAAGGGTTTTCTAAGGCATGGCCAAATTGCATAATACTGGCTTTCAAATTGTTAACCAGATTAATTATGAACAATTTTGTTGCTAAAAACTTTTGAATGCCTATAATTAACTGTTAATCA
>SFPF01000118.1 GCA_004552155.1 Bacteroidales bacterium | reverse complement strand
CTGTCCGGCTGGAAGCCGGGCAGCACGCGCGAGGCGTGATAGTCGTCAAACAGCTTGCCGCCGAATTCCAGATAGAGCTTGCCGCCGAAATGCGCGACGCGCTCCAGAATCCGTTCGGACTGCAGCTTCAAATACTTCTGATTGTCAAATCCAATTTTCATAATCTTTCCCTTATCCCGTGCGCGGCAGAGACCTCCGCCGTTTTTGTACCATACTTCACATCGGAGAAGACCTCATCACGCTGGCTTCCATGCTCCGCATCCCCGTGTGCATGCACAACGTCGAGGAGGACACACTCTTCCGCCCCGCGGCTTGGAACGCTTTCGGCATGGATAAGGAAGGCGCAGACTACCGTGCCTGCCAGAACTACGGGCCTATATATAAATAATGGGTAGGGGCGTTTGGCAAGACGCCCCTATTCTACTAAAAACATTTTCCATGATTTCCAAACATCATTTTGAAGAATTTGTGCGCCAGGCACGCCGCGTGGGCAGTGCCGGGCTTACGATATGCAGCAGCGGCAATCTGTCGTGGCGCATCGGCGAGGAAGTGCTCGTGTCGGGCACAGGCTCCTGGGTGCCGGAGTTGACGGCCGACCGCGTGGCGCGGCTTAATCTTGCCACGGGCGAGATGCTCAATGGCGTGAAGCCCTCGATGGAGAGCGTGTTCCACCTCGGCGTGCTGCGCGAGCGTCCCGATTGCGACGTGGTGCTCCACTTCCAGTCGCCCTTTGCCACAGCCATTGCCTGCTCCGACGAAATTCCCGACAACTTCAACGTCACGGCAGAAGTGCCTTGCCACGTTGGGCGCGAAATACCCATTATCCCCTACTTCCGTCCCGGCTCGCCCGAATTGGCGCAAGCCGTTATCGCCGCCCTCAAAGGCCACAACTCCGCCCTGATGCTCAAGCACGGGCAAGTGGTGTGCGGCAAGGATTTCGACGAAGTGTTTGAACGCGCCATGTTCTTCGAGATGGCTTGCCGCATCATCAAGCAAAACGGCGGCAGGCACAACGTGCTCTCCGACGCAGAAATCGATGACCTCGAAACCTACGTTTTAGGGAAAAAGCAACCATGACAGCCCCCGTATATTTGGCAGCCGATTTCGGCGGCGGCAGCGGACGCGTCATTGCCGGCTGGATAAGCGGCGGACGCTTGGAGACAAAGGAAATACACCGTTTCCCAAATCGCCAAGTGCACTTGGGCAATCACGTCTTTTGGGATTTCCCCGCGCTGTTCCAAGACTTGATGGACGGCCTGCGCCGCGCTGCCGCCGAGGGCCTGCCCGTCAGGAGCATCGGCATAGACACGTGGGGCGTGGACTTCGGGCTGATTGACAGGCTGGGCAACCTTATGGGCAACCCCGTGTGCTACCGCGACAGCCGGACGAAGGGCATGCCGGAACTGTTTTTCCAAACCTGCACGCCCGCGCAGCATTATGCCGAAAGCGGCATTCAGGTGATGGAAATCAACACGCTGTTCCAACTGATGAGCATGCAGCGCGAAAGTTCGCCGTGGCTCGCCGGCGCGGACACGCTGCTCTTCATGCCCGACCTCTTCGCTTTCTATCTCACAGGCCGCAAGGCGCAGGAATATTGCATCGCCTCAACCTCCGAACTGCTCGACGCAAGGAAGCGCACGTGGAACTATCCGCTTTTGGAACGCTTGGGACTGGCGCGGCTCTTCCCCGATGCGCCAGTGATGCCTGGCACAAGGCGCGGACAGTTGCTCGAAGAAATAGCCCACGAAACGGGACTTCACGGCGTGGAGGTGGTGAGCGTCGGCTCGCACGACACGGCCTCGGCCGTAGCCGCCGCGCCGTTCTGTCTTGATACAAACGCCGCGTTCCTTAGTTCCGGCACATGGTCGCTGCTCGGCGCGGAAACGGCCGAACCCATTCTCACGGAGGAGGCACGCCAAGGCGGCTTCACCAACGAGGGCGGCGTGGGCGGCCGCATACGTTTCCTGAAAAACATCACGGGGCTGTGGATATTGCAGCGCCTCATGGCAGAATGGGCGCAGCAGGGCGAACCTCAGCAATACGCCACTCTGCTGGCGGCAGCCGCCGAAGTGCAGACGGAAGCCCGCATCAATCCCGATGCGCCCGAGTTTATGCACCCCCACAACATGGAACGCGCCGTGCGCAGCCACCTCGCCGAGCGGGGCATGGCCGCGCCCGCAACGAAAGCCGGCCTCACGCGCTGCGTGCTGCAATCGCTGGCCCGCACCTACGCCGAAGCAGTCGTTACGCTCAACCAGTGCCTGCCTGCCCCCATTGAAGTGCTGCACGTCATTGGCGGCGGCTCGCAAAACGATTTGCTCAACCAACTCACCGCCAACGCCCTCGGCATACCCGTCATTGCCGGTCCCGTAGAAGCCACGGCAATGGGCAATATCCTTGTGCAGGCTATGGCCTACGGCGAAATCGACAGCCTCGAAGCCCTGCGCGCCGTGGTGCGCAATAGCGTAGAACTGCGCACGTTTGTACCTCAATAAAGAGCAAATGAGTAACCACCAAACAAAAGATTTCGCAACAACAATATTGATATGACTACGATAAAGGGTTTGCTTCGGGATATATTGAACAAGAGAGAATCTTCGGAAGTAGAATACAAATCTGCACGAGGAGGTTTTCCCGCAAGTTTTTGGGAAACATACTCTGCTTTTGCCAATACCAATGGAGGCACTATCGTTTTAGGAATAAAAGAAACGAATGGCAATTTCTCCATCGACGAACTTGATGAAAACGAAATACTCAAATATCAGAAAATTTTTTGGGATTGTGTTCACAACCGAAATAAAGTAAGTATCTGCCTGCCTCGAGAAAAAGATGTCAAAGTTGAGTTTATAGGCAATGCATATATTTTGGTATGTCATATACCGCGAGCAGCCTACAATCAACGTCCTGTTTATCTCACGTCAAACCCTTTGGGCAATACGTATCGCAGAGATTATGAAGGAGATTATCTCTGTACAGATGCGGAAGTTCGTCGCATGTTTGCTGATGCGGAGCACGATGCCCACGCACAAGATGCCATAATAATGCCAGGATTTACAATTGAGCGCGACATTGATTTGCCTTCATTGCATCAATACCGCCAACTCTTCAATGGGTTACACCCGACACACCCGTGGGCAAAAATCTCAGAGGATTTGCCATTTATGGAAAAAATCGGGGCTTATGCCAATAATTTGACAACAGGCGAATTTGGCATAACTCGTGCTGGTTTATTGATGTTTGGGAAATCTGATATGATTACTAACCCCGGAGGTGAACCGACATATTTCGTAGATTATCAGGAACGCCTTTTTGCAGATACACCAAACGTACGTTGGACAGACCGTATATATCCCGATGGTACTTGGGAAGCAAATCTTTTTCAGTTCTACATGCGTGTCTATAACAAACTCATACAATCTTTACCCCGCCCATTTAAATTAGTAGGCGACACACGCATTGACGAAACTCCTGCCCATAACGCCATCCGCGAAGCTTTGATAAACTGCATCATACATCAAGACTTAAATGCGCAAGGCAATATAATTATAAGCCGCAATGAAAATGAATTGAGATTTTCCAATCCGGGTATGATGCTCGTCTCCAGACAACAATACTTCAAAGGAGGTAAA
>SFPF01000117.1 GCA_004552155.1 Bacteroidales bacterium | reverse complement strand
TACACAATAAACTGCTGGATGGAGAAACCATTAATAGAACCACGATCATTGGAATTGCAAAGAATAATATCCGGAAGTTCCTTGCAGAAGAATCGGCTCTGTCACAGGCACATCTGAACCGTTACATTCTGGATAATATTTCGTATCATCTGGATGAAAGAGGACGGAAGCTGGATTTAAAAAATGATAAAAAAGTTATGGCGTACTTGTTGGATAGAGCCCGTGAGGCGCTGTGGGAGCAGGAATACCGTCTGGATGATGAGGAAAAAATGAATGAATTTCTGCGAAGCGCAATGCTCACAGCAATGGATGATGCGTGGGTGGAACAGGTGGATTATCTGCAGCAGCTGCAAATGCAGGTCAATGTCAGCGAGTATGACATTGCCGATCTGCAGCCGGGCCAGCTGGTGGAGATCAGCGCCGATATTCTGAAAGGACAGAAAGTAGCCGGCGTGGTGGAGCGCATCTCTCCCACCGGTGAACTAAAAGAAGGTAGCAGTGCGGAGCGGGTCATCCCCACGGTGATCCGGCTGACGGAGTACAACGATAAGCTCATAGCCGGTATCAATGCCAAAGCGGAAATTATTCTGGCAGAGGCCAAAAGCGTGCTGGCAGTGCCGCCGGAAGCCCTGGTGGAGAATGAAGACGGCTCCTGCAGCGTTATGCGGGTGAAAGAAGACCATACTGTGGAGACCATCCCGGTGCGGCTGGGGCTGGAGACCGATCTGCGCGTGCAGCTCATCAGCGATGTCATACAGGCCGGTGATCAGCTGGTTCTGAATCCGGAAGGCCTCACCGATGGGATGACCGTGCAGGTAACGATGGTGTAAAGCGTCCGCCAGAGGCGATTCCCGGTAGAACGACCTGTTGTGCGCCTCAATCTCCGCCTCCTCCTCTTTTGAGAAAAACGTCGGTTCCCCCGCTTCTATTTCTGCCACCGCCTGCGCATACAGCTGCTCGTAGTCAATTTTCGCGTTGCCGATAGGCCGCTCCACCACCTGGCAGAAAAAGCGGCGCGAGCCCGTAGGGTCAGCCAGCAGTTCCGAGTAATTCGACGTACCGATGAAAGCCGCCACGCGGCGCACCTCCGAAAGCCCCCTGCTTCGGGGCCGACGCATCTTCACGTCCGTCAGCTGCATCAGGTTCTTCAATACCCCCATCTGCCGCTCCGAGTAACGGTCGAACTCGTCCATGTTGATCAGCGCGAACTGCCCCAGCAGTTTCTCCGCATGACTGTCCGAGGAGAGGTCGAACTTGTCAGAATAATACATCCTCAGGCACTCCGGGAGCAGCATACGGCAAAACGTACTTTTGCCCAACCCCTGCCGCTCGCTCACAAGCAGCGGTGCCAGCTGACAGTCGAACACGCGCAGCGACACACCGCCGTCCTCCTCCTGCATCCAGCCCTTCACCGCCCCGCGCAGCCACGTGCGGAACACATTGACCCACAGCGCGTCGTCCGACACCCGCACCGCCAGTTCCCCGATGCGGTCGGTGCCGTCCCATGCGGGCAGTTCCGCGAGATACCCGCGCAGGGGGTTGAACAAAGGCACCTCGTCCGAGAAGAGATAACTGTCGATTTTGCTTTTGAAGCAGAGCGGGAACACCTCCTGCACGCGGTTCACCATAGAGTTGTGCATCCGTTCGGTGAGCGGTTCAAACGCCTCATTGCCCCTGCCTGCGGGCTTTGCCTCCAGATTGTTGCTCAGCGCGTTGTGGCGTACGTCCCAATGCTCGGAGATAATAGCATGAATATCCCCCAGCGTCGGCACGCCCGTCGCAGCCGTCGTCTCTCGCTTAACGGCAACCGCCCGCTTTTCAACCACGGCGCGTCTGCGCACTCGTCTTCTTTCGGCAGCCTCATATCCGCCAAGTTTTCTCATCAGCCTTCGCCCGCAGTACCGGGCATAGGCTCCTCCAAGTTCCGCCAATGCGGAAAGAATAGGAAATTCCATAGTTTTAGTTTTTTGTATGTATGATTTGAATTACAATTATTTGTCCTCGAATTATTTTTTTTGCCCACGAATCGCACGAATCTACACGAATTCAAACATTTTCAATGCCTTAGTTACTTGTGTTAAGTGCCTGGAAGGCACTACAGAGCGTAGCGATAGTAACCGGGTACGCAGTGCCCGGCAAGGCGAGGTGAGGATGACGTGCCTGGAAGGCACTACGCCACAGGATCTTCCTCTATGCTCTCTCATTGCATTCGTGCGATTCGTGCGACCGAACAGGTCGCCATTAAATGCAAAGCACGAGATTCGTGTAGATTTCTTTGACATTTTCGGCTGCTCTCGGCATAACTCGAACAAGTTCGGTTCTGCACTCGCTTGCACGAAAATTCGTGAGATTCGTGGGCAAAAAAAATCCGTGGTTTTTCGCTTGCAAAGTTATCCCCCCGCGCAACCCATTTCCAACAGAAACACCCAAAAACAACTCCCGTTTTTTTCTCCTTAAAAGTTGTTCCTGAAAGCGCAGAAAGTCGTTTCTTCCTCCTTGATTTTCATCGCCCCGCGCCCGCGGTTCGAACGCCCCGCGCCCAAGACGCGGTCGCCCCACGGGCGTGACGCGACCGCCCCGCGCCCGCGAACCGATGACCGTTTGCGCGATAGTAACCCCTCACGCCTTTTCGCTTGCAAAGTTATCTCCCCGCGCAACCCATTTTCAACAGAAACCCCCAAAAATAACTCCCGTTTTTTCCTCCTTAAAAGTTGTTCTTTTAAGCAAGAAAGTTGTTTTTAGCCCCTTTATCGTTATTGCCCCACAACTGTGGTGTACCTTCCCCACAATTGTGGTGAAGCCGCCCCACAATTGTGGTGTGCCTTCCCCGCAATTGTGGGGAAGTAAAAATGCCCTTTGAAAAAACGAAATAAAAGGGCAGAGAAACAAGTAAAATATAGTCTGCGAATAAATCCCCTCCAGCCCCAAACCCTTCATCAATGAATGGTTGGCGCGCCCAACCGTTCAGCGGTAAGCCGCTTATAAACAAATGGATATGGCAAAAGCTGAAAGGTTGAAAGATTTTCGAGGGGAAAAAATTGCGTAAGGAGTCGTCCTTGTCGCGGAGGACAGTTGGCAAAATAAAAGAGGGTGTATCAAAATGAATATTGTTCAGATGTCCCCTGAAATGTCGTGCAAGTGAGCGCAATCAAGTTTACTGGAATTGCCGAGCACAGCCGAAAATGTCAAAGGAAAACGCCTGTTAAAAACGAACGTTTGTGCAAGGCGAGAGCAGAAGCCAAGTTTACTTGGATTATACCGAGCCGCCGCCAATTTTCGTGCAAGCGAGTGCAGTAGAGCTTGCTCATATTGCCGAGCGCAGCCGAAAATGTCAAGAAAAGGTGCATTTATATGAACCTAATATGGACCAAGAAACACTGCACAGTATTAAAAATAATTATTAGATTTGCACTCGGAGCATATTGGCGATAATTTTTTGCCCGATTTTTGATTTTTCCAAACGGTGTTACTACGTTATCTTAATGATAAAAATGATGACTATGAAAAAGCCAATTCTTTATTTCGACATGGACAATGTGCTGGTGGATTTTCAAAGCGGGATTGACGCCACGCCGACCAGGTCGCTCGTTTACTCGTCTACTCATTTATTATAAAACAAACCATAAGAACCTCGC
>SFPF01000116.1 GCA_004552155.1 Bacteroidales bacterium | reverse complement strand
CTTGTGGAATGGGCGAAAGACCAGTACACGCCGGGAAAGGACATCATCATCCAGCGGCTCGCTTCGCCGATTTACGACAACGTACCCGGCATCTTGGACTTGCAGTTCAAGGCGACTTTCGACGGAAAGAGCGCGACAAGCGGGAGAATAGAAGTGCCGGACAACCTATGCGCATCGCTTGATGAGGAAGGAATAACGGTAATTCTCGGAGAGGGCGGCTGATCGGAGAGGGCGGCTGATGAACCCGCTGAAACTCTTTGAAAGCGTCAAGGGGCTTGTCATCGAGCAGTACCGGGAATCCGGCAATCTGTTGTCGGTCCTTGAATCGGCCATAGAATCTCTACAGCCTTCGGAGGATTCAGCAGAACGGACATCCGACGCCTTCGACATAAACGCCGCCGAAGGCGCGTGGCTGGACATCATCGGCAAGATAAAGAACATCGTCAGGAAGCATGGAGAAAGCGACGTAGAGTTCAGGGAACGTTTGCTGGAACTACTGAAGATTGACGCGGCAGGAACGCCCGACAACGTGATTTACAACGTCTCGGAACTTTCCGGCGACCCCGCGCCTCAATACACCGACGAGTGCCCGGCGACGTTCTTCGTCTATACGCCCGGAGGCCGCCAGCTCCTGCGGAAGCAGGTCCGGAGGCTCGCCCCGGCGGGTGTGCTGGGATTGCCCGGGGCGGCGCTTTCGGAGTCGAACGGCGCGTTCCTCGCGACCGCTGACGGAAAGAAAATCCTCGCGGCGGCAAGGGACGAGGACAGGGAGGTCGCATGACGGCGAAGGACGACTTCAGGAAGAGCCTCGCCGAGGAGCTTGTCAAGGCGGGACTGAAAAACACGAAAATCTCCGCGTCCGGAGACGAAGGACGCAAGGAGGCCATGGAAAACCTAGCGGTGGCGTTCGCGGACCCGGTGGGCGAATACGTGGAAAAGGAAATGGCGATTGCGTCAGCAGGGCTGCGGTCGTCCGACGGCACAGTGGACATCACGCCCGTGACAGAGGGAGAAATGACGTTTTCCGACCTGTCCGTGAAGCGGGCGATAGCGGCTGCGAAATCTGAAATAAAGGACATAAATGTGAGCGGAGACACGCTCGTAATAACGGGGTTCTGAAATGAGCATACTGAAAAAGATAAAGGACAAAACAGGGACAATCCACGACTTGGGCGACAGCCGGGTGAACGCCTTCGAGACGGAGCTTTCCGGGGCGGAGCATAACGTGCCGTATTCGCCGGCGGTGTTGGCGAAAACGAACGCCATTGAAGCGAGCGTTTCTGCCCACATCGGAAACACGGCAAATCCGCACAAAGTAACAAAGGCGCAAATCGGGCTTGCTAACGTGGAGAACAAGAGCTCGACGCAGATACGCTCCGAACTGACGAAGGAAAACGTTACTAATGCTTTGGGCTATACGCCGATAGACGAAAGCAGAATAGGAGCGGCAAACGGCGTTGCTTCGCTGGATGCGAGCGGACGCATTCCGGCTTCGCAGATTCCCGGCGGGTTTGACAATATCGAGGAATACGACAACCTTGCCGCTTTCCCGACGACCGGCGAAGAGGGGAAAATCTACGTTGCGAAAGATACGAACCTTACATACCGCTGGACTGGTTCGCAATACGTGGAAATTTCGCCGTCTCTAGCTTTGGGCGAGACTGCTACAACGGCGTATCGTGGTGACCGCGGAAAGGTAGCCTACGACCATTCGCAGGTTTCCGGAAACTCGACTATCCATCACACGCACGCGAACAAGGAACTTCTAGACACTTACAAGCAGACGGAAGCGGACTTGGCGAACGCCGTGGCGAAGGTTCACGAGCACGGCAACAAGGATGTATTGGATGGAATCACTTCGGACAAAGTAACTTCTTGGGACGGGAAGGAAGACGCCTTCGATGTTTTGCCGACGACAAAGGGCGGAACCGGAACGAATGCGGCAAGCAAATCGGAATTGACTTCATCGCTTATCAACTCGCTATCAACTGGATCCTCAACGCCTGTTGATGCGGACTACTACGTCTCGCAATACCAAAACGGAGGAACTTCAAATACTTCATTTGTTCGAAGACCGGTTTACGCTATTTGGAAATATATCAAACTCAAGATTTCATCCGTTCTCGGTTTGACGTCTTCGTCATATTCTGGAAAGGCGGCTACTGCCGGGACTGCCGACAAAGCCGTATCGGACCACAGCGGGAACAATATCGAAGAAACGTATGCGACGAAAACTGAACTTAATGCAAAACAGAACAATCTGACGTTCGACTCCGCGCCTACGGCAGGAAGTAATAATCCTGTTACTTCAAATGGAATTAAGACCGCTATAGATACTATTGATGCAAAAGGAATTACTATAAAAGAAATTTCAGGTGAACAAGTTATTTGTTTTGAATAGGAGTGAACTCGTATGCAATCTTCAAAGATGAAAGCGAAAGACGGGAGCACTATTGAACTTGTGGACAACCGCATTTCCGATGCGGATATTACTAATTGGAACAGCAAGCTCAACGTAGACGGCTCTAATGCCACCACTGTGGGAGTTACCACCATGATGAGGCAGGTCGCAAGCGGTTCCGCCGATTTGAATGACGACAGTTCCTACTTCGGAGATTCCAATTCCGACCATACACATATCGTGAGACGCCCTGTCCTCGACTTGTGGAACTACATCAAAAGCAAAATTTCTTCGGTCCTTGGATTGACGGCAACGAACTATTCGGGCAAGGCAGCCACGGCGGGAAAGGCGATTGCGGACGCAAGCGGAAACAACATCGAGGAAACGTATCAGGCAAAACTCGGGGCGTCCGTGGACGCTTCCGGCGTGGTTTCATTCCCGGCGGACGTCCGCGCAAACGGGAACGAACTCCTTGCGACGATTCGATATTTGCAAACATATTATTCGCAATTCCCGAAAGCAGGTCAGGGTATAACGATAAACAAGGATTCGGACGGCGCACCCATCATTCTAGTGAAGCAATGGAAACCTGAAGGAGCACAGTTAACTTGCAAACGTGCCAATCCGGGAGACCTTGCAAGCTGGCGAATGAAGGATATGAACTTCGACAACATGGGTCGAATGAGTATGGTTTCGGACAATTATACGTATATGCCCGTTCCTAACGATTTTGGAACGGCTGGGCAGTTGCTGGTTTCCAACGGCGACGGAAACGCCCCGAAGTGGAAAAGCGTATTCGTGTTGCCTCCTATACAAAAAGGTTTCGCATATTCCGGAAGCGGTAATTCCAATAAGTATGCGTGGCTTTGCCACATCTGCAAATCTTCACAATCCGGAGGCAGCGATACTATCCATACTACTTTCAAGATATACACGAATACGACAGGAAATGGGCTTTCTGCCACGGCAGACGTATGGTATCGACGGAATAATGGCAAACAGGGAACAACGAAAGGACAATTGACGTGGACTCACGGAATCTCGCCGTCAAATTTCAAATTATACGCCAATGTTTACGACGACCTTTCCAACAACATAAACATAAACCTTTTCGCCTATATGGGTGCGACCTACCAACGGGTAGAAGCGTCTTTGGATAACATATCATCGTTGAATTCGACTTCAACGATTACCAATATGAATACAAGCCTGCTTACAGATTTTTATTCAAATAATTTTGCGACAGCTCTTCCGACGCTAGGCACAAATTTGGAATTGACATAGGAAAAGGGAGATAAAAGACAATGCCTGAAAACATAACGACAGTTTTCGAACCCGGCGGACAACCGGGTCTACATCCTACAGGGCGAGGGTTCCGACCGCGACAGGAAGGTATCGCTCGGCGACCTCTTTGACTGGCTCGTGGGGGCGAAGGCGATGACGAACGACTCGCCGCAACACCGCGTCGGCGACATCGTGTTCAAGATAGAGGATACCCGTGGCGGCAAGATCATGACCGCCTACGTCATGAAAGAGCGCACGCTCGAGAAGCTCACGGTGACGGGAGGCCTGAAGGCGGACTCCATCGAGGGGACGAAGCAAGGACAGGGCAACACGAAGTACCTTGTCATCGGCAACACGACGGTGACGGGCGACCTCGACGTTAAAGGCAAGGTGATGCTCGGGAACTCGATGTTCGTCGCCGACCCGGCCGGGCAGACGCTCGAATCGAGCGTGCCGCTCGGCTTCGGGGACGGATACCAGGCGGGAAAGGAACTGGTAAGGACGGACGAGGTGAAGACGGCGAAGATTTCCTCGCCGAATACGACGCTCACTGTCACGGCGGTCATCGACGCTTTCGGCGTGAAGGGGAACGTGACGACGGACAGTATCGCCACCAAGACGGCGGGACAGCCAATAAGCGTAACCGGAGCCCTGTCGATTTCCGGGAACGTCTCGCTGACAGGGGAGACCGCGAAGGTATCGGCGAAATCCGTCGACACGGAAAAGATATCCTGTTTGAAGCTGTCCCTGAAAGACAACGGAATGGCCTACTCCCCGGCATTGCCCTACTTCGTCGATACGGCCTACGCCTACGAAGGCGACCTTTCCCGCTACTGCGCCGGGGCACCGTCCGGCGGGCGTGTGACGTTCGTGAACGCGACCGGGAGCAACCAAACGTACCATTTCAACGGTGGAGCGAACGGCAAGAGCGGCAACTTCACGCTTAAGGACGGACACGCCGTGGACCTGCTGGTATTCGAGGCGCAGTCATCGACGCAGGTGTCGCTCGTACCGATAGGCATCGACTTCTCGACGGGAGTCTAGCCATGTCCGAAATCATGAACGTCATCCAGAACGCGAGCCCGGCCTTGGCGGCGGCCATCATCGGGCTGCTATACGCCGTGCGCGGGCAGAAGAAAGAGATTGAAGAATTGAAGAAACGGCTCTCGGAGTCGCTGGCAAGAATCCAGACCGACCTCGAATGGATTAAGCGCAAGCTGGAGGAGGAATAGTGGACGCTCTTTTCATCGGTCTAGGAATTTTTGCGGTCGTCTGCGAAATCGCTGGCATAATCTACCTGTACAGGATATGGAAGGGGGACGAATGAACTTCAGGCTGAAATCGTGGGACGTGTTCTCTTGGACGGCGATGCGCGGCGGCCTTTTCCGGCTGGAGAACGACTTCACGGCCATATGGACGGACAACGGCGGCAAAGAATACCGCTTCGAGTTCCGGCGGGGGCTCGTCTGGGACGGTGCGAGCGTGCCCAAAATCTTTCGCTGGTATCTGCCGAACATCGACGAAATGAACCTGCCCTACACTCTTGCGGGTCTTGTGCATGACTTCTGCTACGGCT
>SFPF01000115.1 GCA_004552155.1 Bacteroidales bacterium | reverse complement strand
TGTGTTGCTCATTCGTGACCGCAAGGGGAAATTAGAGGTGCGCTCCACGATCGACGGCGAATTGGGACTGCTCGACGTGGAGTTGGGGCAGAGCATCAGTGCCGGGCAGAAGATCGGCCAGATCAACGACCTCAGTGATTTCAAGATCGAGGCGCAGATCGACGAGCACTACATCGACCGGGTGAGGGAGGGGCTGCCTGCCACCTTCGAGCGGGACGGTAAGCGCTATGCCTTGCGGGTGCGCAAGGTCTATCCGGAGGTGCGCGAGGGCAAGTTCCGCACGGCCTTCACCTTCGAGTCGGCCCATCCGGAGACGATCCGCTCCGGCCAGACCTATTACCTGAACCTCGAACTGGGGCAGCCCACGCAGGCGGTGCTGATCCCGCGGGGTACCTTCTTCCAAGCAACAGGCGGCCAATGGATCTTCGTGGTGGATCAGCAGAGCGGGCGAGCCTACCGCCGCACCATCAAGATCGGTCGCCAGAACCCGCAATATTTCGAGGTGGAGGAGGGGTTAGAGCCGGGCGAGCAGGTCATCACCAGCGGCTACGAAGCCTTCAAGGAACGGGAGGAGTTGATTTTAAATTGACGCACGGTTCGTGCGTCCGCCAGGATTTGGTAAACGAAAAATGAATGTACAATATATATAAGGTAAAAAACGATGATCAAAATTGAGGAATTAACGAAGATCTTCCGGACGGAAGCGGTAGAGACAACGGCCCTGAACGGGGTCAGTTTGGAGGTGAAGGATGGTGAGTTCGTCGCCATCATGGGGCCTTCGGGTTGCGGCAAATCTACGCTGCTGAGCATCCTCGGCCTATTGGACAACCCGACATCGGGCAACTACTATTTAGACGGCGAGGAGGTGGGGCACCTGAAAGAGCGGGCGCGCACCAACTACCGCAAGGGACGCATCGGCTTTGTCTTCCAGAGCTTCAACCTGATTGACGAGCTGACGGTGGAGGAGAATGTCGATCTGCAATTGAAATACCTCGATGTGCCCAAGGCGGAGCGCAAGGAGCGGGTATTGGAGATCCTGCGTAAGGTGAGCCTCAGCCAGCGGGCGAAGCACTATCCGCAGCAGCTCTCCGGCGGTCAGCAGCAGCGGGTGGCCATTGCCCGGGCGGTGGTGGGCCGACCGAAGCTGATCCTCGCCGACGAGCCGACCGGTAACCTCGACTCGAAGAACAGCGAGGAGGTGATGGCGTTGCTGAGCCAATTGAATGCTGAGGGCACCACCATCGTCATGGTGACGCACTCGCAGCACGATGCTACCTATGCGAACCGAGTGATCAACCTCTTGGATGGGGCTATTGTCGATAACACAATCTTGTAAGCACGATGAAAAGTTATTTGGTTTTTCTTTCACGCAACAAGCTCTACACGTTGATAGAGCTGTTTGGGCTTTCGGTGGCCTTGGGGTTTATCCTGTTGTTGGCCTCCTACGCCCGTTCGGAATATACAGTAGGCACTCGCTTCGCCAATGCGCATCAGGTCTATGCCATCGGCACTGGCAACTTCTATGGCATGACCTTTGGTACGCCGGAGGAGTTTTTCCCTACAGTGGCTGAGATCGACAGCTGGGCCCGACTCGTCGATTGTGAGGATCAGGATGTGCTGGTTGCGGGCGACTATTTCTCCACCTATGTCCGGTCGGTCGATGCCCGCTTCTTTGCGCTCTTCCCTTATGAAGTGATCAGTGGCGACCCGCAACAGGCACTGTTGGATGAACACAATGACCGCCTCCTTCGCCAGCAAGGTGTTTGGCACAGCGGATCCGATCGGGCAAACCCTCCGCATGGGGGAGCAGCTCTACACGGTGGCGGCGGTCGTGGCCGATGGCGGACCGAAAGATCTGCTGCTACCCTGCGACCTCTATGTGAACATGCGCTTTGTGGAGCCCTTGCTGGAACGCATGGATAACTTCGGGAGTACGCAAGCCTTCGTGACCCTGCATGAGGGGGCGGATCCGGCAGTGGTGGCGAAGAAGTTGCTGAAGCAATATAGGACCTATTGGGACTATTACCGGGAGGTCGGCGATGGCAATACCCTCCTTTGGGGCTCCACACTGACACCGACAGATGAGATCTATTTCTCCGATTTCCAGATTTATAATAGCTATCGTCAAGGTGATCGGGCGCAGGTCAACCTGCTCTTGGCGTTGGCCTTGGTGCTGCTGCTCTCGGCCCTGTTCAACTACATCAACCTGACGGTTGCCCTCACGGGAAAACGGATGAAGGAGATGGCTACCCGTCGGCTGTTGGGCGACAGCACGCAGGCGGTGATGGGGCGCTACGTGGCCGAGGCCCTGCTCTTCACCCTGGGCTGCTTCGGGGTGGGTTTGGCGGTTGCCTGGCTCTGCGTGCCCTTCTTCAACCGGATGCTATCCACCGAGATTCACCTGCTGACAGATCCCTTGGTGGGGTTGGTGGCCGTCGGGCTTTGGATCGGCATCTCGTTGGTGTCGGGGTTGATCTCCGTCTCCTTCCTGCTGCGCTTCAAGCCGCTCGACGTGATGAAGGGAGCCTTCCGCTTCCAGAGCAAGTTGGTGCTGAGCCGGGTGTTCATCGTGGTGCAGTGCGTGATCAGTACCTGCCTCATGGCGATGGCCGGCACCATGTGGCTACAATTCCATCACCTCGCTACGCTGCCGACCGGCTATCAGACGGCTGATCTGATCAAGATCCAGACCTTCTCCTTGGGCTATCGGAACCACGAGTGGCAACAGCTGTTGGCGGATCGCCTCAGGGCCTTGCCGCAGGTGGAGGCAGTCGGCATGGGGGTTAGCCTGCCTTCGAGTGTGGGGCATTACGGGGTGCACGAGGAGGGGGTAGAGTCCCTGTCATATCTTCGCTATGCGCAGATGGATACGACCTGCTTCCGGCTGTTGGGCTTTCAGATCGTGGAGCGTTACGAGGAGCTGCAAGCCGGGAAATGTTGGATCGACGAAGATACCCAGCAGCATTATGGGGTGAACCGCGAGCACGCCTACATCGGTGGCACGGCGGCAACGCCGGAATATCCGGTGTGTGGCATCGTGCGCAATTACCGCAGTGGAACCGCCTTGTGGGAATTTTCCGAAGATAGCCACAATGCGATCTACATCCTTGAGCCGGGCAAGGCAGCCCTTCAGTTGGTGAAGATCCGTGGCGATCGCTCGGAGGCGATGCAGGCAGTGAAGGCCGTCTGCCTGCAAACAACGAAGGAGCTATTGGGGATGCCGAAGGAGCTACCCGCCACCTACATCGAGGATGCGCTGAACGATGCGCTCACCGGCACCCGCAACACCATGCTGTTGGTTATCTGCTTCATGGTGATCGCTACGCTGATCTCGATGCTCGGCCTCTTGGCCATGTCCATCTACTACACCGAGCAGCAACGTAAGCGCATTGCGATCTGTCGGGTGATGGGGGCCAGCGTGCGGGCATCGCTCTGGCAGCTCTCGAAAGGTTTCTTGCTGATGACACTTGTGGCTATCGGGATCTCCATGCCACTCAGCGTGAAGGCCATGCAATACTACCTGCAAGATTTCAGCTATCGCATCGCCTTCCCCTGGTGGATCCTCCTCGCTGCCGCCCTGCTCTCCTTGGTGGTTGCCTTCCTCTCCATCTTCGGCCAAGCCCTGCGCACCGCCCTCCGCAATCCGATCGAGAGCATCCGGACGGAGTGATTTTTTTACCTACCCAAAAAAAGTAGAGACGTAGCGCGCTACGTCTCTACAATAAATGGGACGACGACAAAAGCCGTCTATCAAACCACATCCGGATTCTCGGGCTCCGGTTCCGGCTCGGGCTCGGGTTCGGGAGGTGTGACCGGCTCACTCTCCGACTTCGATGCCTTTTGCTTCAGCACCTGCCGCTTATATTGCACGATCTCTGTATTCACATAGTCGATCAGCTCTGCGTAGTCCTCATCGCCCTCTAAGATAGCCAAGGCATTCACACCCTTTACCCAGTTTCGGTAAGCGAGGTCGGTCGCCGCGCGTGCCTGTTTCATGGCAGCCACAGTAGATTTAGCCCGCTCATCCGTACGCTCAGCAGTCAGGCTGCGCACCTTCTCGTTGGCCTCCTGGAGCAATTGAACGAGCTTCGTATAGCCCAACTCCTCCACCTCGGTGGCGTATTTCTCGACCAGGTCATGCGTGAAGTTGATCAGCAAACCCGTTTCCTGATTCAGCTGCATCTGCGGATCGATCCCGTAATCCTTGACATGTTGTAACAGAATCTTTGCGGGAGCCGAACAAGCCGGATTCCGCATGTCAGCATAGCGCGTCACCCCACTCTTGTAGATGCCAAACAGTGCGTCCCGATCGTAATCCGCATCAGCGATCTGGTCGGTCAGCATGTTCTTCTGCGAGAGTTTCAGGCAACGATCCTCTTCCTCTACAGCCGCCTTGAAAGCCGTCATCTGCTTCGATAACTTGGAAGACAAGGAGGCATGTTCCTCCGCGCGGGCAAGGATGTCAGCCACATACATGTAGTGCGCACCGTTGTTCATCCGCCCCAAAGAAATTTCTTGAATCTCTGCCATAACAATGCAAATTTTAATGAAACAATAAAGTGAATGCTACAACCGAAAGGTTGCCTTTGCCACAAAGATAAGCATTGCTTGTTGATTATGAGTCGTCTGTTGGTAAAAACAACCCCTTGCGGAGCGATTTTTCCTTCCCCTCGTGCGACAAGTTACCAGAATCGTTGATTCTACCTCGCTTTTTGGCGACAAGCAATCAGAATCAGTGCATCCCCCTCCTTTTTTCGAGCAGCCAAAGAAGAATCATCGCATCTTCCCCCTTTTTTTGAGTCGGCAAAGAAGAATCGTCGCATCTATCTCCTTTTCTTGCGCCGACAAGCCAGAATCATTGCATCCACCTTCCTGTTTCAAGCAGCCGAGGAAGAACCCTCGAATCTACCTCCCTGTTTTGCGACAGCAAGGAAAAATCCACACGCGAAGCTTCCCTGTTTTGTGACAGCAAGGAAAAATCCATGCGCGAAGCTTCCCTGTTTTGCGACAGCAAGGAAAAATCCATGTGCGAAGCTTCCCTGTTTGGCGACAGCAAGGAAAAATCCATGTGCGAAGCTTCCCTGTTTTGCGACAGCAAGGAAAAATCCGGCCTAAGCTGGTGAGCGTAAAGCGAAGCGACAGAGGCGAGCGATCAGAAGATTTTCTGTTTGAGCGAAGCGAGTTAAAATCTTCAGCAAGCCGAAGGAGCGGAGTAGCGAAGCAGGTTCAGCCTTGAACTTTTGGTTACTTTTCTTTCAAGAGAAAAGTAACAATCCTATCTTTGCGGCCAATAAACACTTTAAAGCAAAAAGAAAGATGAAAGGATTAGGCGTAACACTATTAGCATCGTTGCTGTTAGCGATGGGATGCCAAGAGGCACCCAAGGGATATGTGATCAAGGGCGAAGTAGCCGACATGCCGACAGGAAAAGTCTTC
>SFPF01000114.1 GCA_004552155.1 Bacteroidales bacterium | reverse complement strand
AAAAGAGTAAAAAGCAATAAGCCTGCGCCATTCGGAAATTCTCGTTTCACGAAAATTATAGAGAACCGCGCCGGCTGGTCAGTAACGCCAGGAGAGATACATATATATATAATATATATTGTGTATCGATGCTCCGCTTAATCATTCCGTTTGTGAAAATAGGTGCTTGAAGCGTTTCTGATTTCCCCAAATATCTCTATTTTTGTTTCATAAAAAGCAGAAGCGGCTTATCCGTGAGGACGAGCCGCTTTTTTATCCTGAAAAAAAATATCCTCCAAAGCATATTATGCCTCTTTCATATAAGATATTTGGTTTATTGGGAAATAAGGCGTAACTTTGCAGGCAGAAAAAGCATAATACAGGCAGATTTGGAAGAATTCCGTGGCTTAACCGAAGCGGTGGGGTTCTTTCCCTTTTTTTTAATGTCTGCCTGAAACACCTATAACATTTTAATCATTATGGCTTATATGACACAAGAGGGCTACGACAAGATGGTAGCCCAGTTAAGACACATGGAAACGATCGACCGCCCCGCCGCTTCTGCTGCAATCGCCGAGGCACGCGACAAGGGCGACCTTTCGGAAAACAGCGAGTACGATGCCGCCAAAGAGGCGCAGGGCATGCTCGAAATGAAAATCAACAACCTTAAAGCAGCCATTGCCGACGCTAAAATCATCGACCCCGCAATGCTCAAAAACGACGTGGTGCAGATCCTTTCGACCGTCGAGATGAAAAACGTGAAGAACAATATGGTGATGAAATACACCATCGTCAGCGAAAGCGAGGCCAACCTGCGCGAAGGCAAAATCTCTTCCACCACGCCCATCGCCCAAGGCCTGCTCGGCAAGAAGGTGGGCGACGTGGTTGATGTGAAAATTCCGCAGGGCACCATTCAACTCGAAATTCTCAAAATCAGCGTGGAATAATTTTTATTTATTGCTCCCATGACCATTTTCAGCAAAATCATAGCCGGCGAAATCCCTTCATACAAATGCGCCGAAGACGAGAAGCACTACGCCTTTCTCGACATCAACCCCGTAGTCAAAGGACACACGCTGGTGGTGCCTAAGCGCGAGGTGGACTATCTTTTCGACCTCACCGACGAGGAACTCGCCGAACTTACTGTCTTTGCCAAGCGCGTAGCGGCTGCCATCAAGACGGCTTATCCCTGCCGCAAGGTGGGCATGGCGGTGCTCGGCCTCGAAGTGAATCATGCGCACATTCACCTTATCCCGCTGCAAAGCGAGGGCGACATGGATTTTCGCAAAGACAAACTGCAACTGCCTGCCGCAGAGATGCAAACCATTGCCGACAACATACGCAAAGCATTCGAAGCCTGATGAAAAAGACCGCCTGCTCCCTATTGCTCGCCCTCATGAGCGTGTCTGGCATTACCGCACAGAACTTAATTTACTTCGACACGCCCTGCTCCCTCAAAGGCCGCCAAGCATGGTGGGAGGGACATCCCGAACGCTTCGCCGATGGCAAGAAACCCATCAGCGCCGGCGAGAGCCCCGTCAATTTCGACAGCGAATGGGAGCAACGCTCTCTGCCTTTGGGCAATGGCAGCATCGGCTGCAACGTGATGGGGTCGGTGAGCGTCGAAAGGTACACGCTCAATGAAAAGACCCTCTGGCGCGGCGGCCCGGGCACGGCCAAAGGCCCGGCAGACTATTGGAACGCCAACAAAGAGTCGGCGCATCTCCTGCCCGAAATACGCAAGGCTTTCGCTGATGGCGACTGGGACAAGGCAGCAAGCCTTACGGCACAGAACTTCAACAGCACCGTGCCCTATGAGGCCTACGGCGAACCGCAGTTCCGCTTCGGTTCTTACACCACCCTGGGCGAACTCACGGTAGAAACGGGCTTGGCAGAAGGCGTGCAGAACTACCGCCGCACGCTCTCCGTGGACTCGGCTGTGGCAGAGGTGAAGTTTGAGCAAGATGGCATCACCTACGTGCGCCGCACCTTTATCTCCTATCCCGCCAACGTGATGGCCGTGCGCTTCACGGCCTCCCGTCCCGGCAGCCAAAACCTGCGCATCGCCTACACCTGCAATCCGCTTTCTGAGGGAAAATTCGAGGCAGACGGCACAGGCGGACTTTTATTCGTCGGTCAACTCGACAACAACGGCATGCGCTACGCCGTGCGCCTCAAAGCCCTGCCCGAAGGCGGCACCTGCGTCTATGCCGACGGCGTGCTCGAAGTGAAACGCGCCGATGCGGTCACCATTCTTCTCACTGCCGACACGGACTATAAGCCCAACTACAACCCCGACTTCGCCGATGCGGCCGCCTACGTCAAAAAAGGAATTTGAAAATCTTTTTGCCGAGCATTATGCCGATTATGCCGCCCTGTTCCGTCGCGTGGAGTTTAATATCGATGCGCCCGCCACAGCCTCTGCCGCCCTGCCCACCGACAGGCGTTTGGCAGCCTACCGCAACGGTGCGCCCGACCACAGCCTCGAAACGCTTTATTACGCTTTCGGACGCTATCTCCTCATCGCCTCTTCGCGTCCCGGCAACCTGCCCGCCAACCTGCAAGGCATTTGGCACAACAATGTTGACGGCCCGTGGCGCGTGGACTACCACAACAACATCAACCTGCAAATGAACTATTGGCCCGCGCTTTCCACCAACCTCACGGAATGTGCCGAGCCGCTCACCGACTTTATCCGCCTGCTCGAAAAGCCCGGGCGCGTCACGGCAAAAGCCTACTGGGGCGCACGGGGCTGGGCAGCCGGCATTTCGTCGAATATCTTCGGTTTCACCGCGCCGCTCGAAGGGCAGGACATGTCGTGGAACTACAACCCCATGGCAGCCTCCTGGCTCGCCACACACCTGTGGGACTACTACGACTACACGCGCGACAAGAAGTTCCTCCGCCACACGGCTTACCCTCTGATGAAAGGCTGCGCCCTTTTCTGCGAAGACTTCCTTTGGGCGAAGCCCGACGGCACACTCACTGCCGCGCCGTCCACCTCGTCGCGGCGGCCCACGTGCTCGGAATAGACAGCGAAGACGCTGCGCGCTGGAAAACCGTGCTCGACCGCCTCGCCCCTTACCAAATAGGTCGTTACGGGCAACTTCTCGAATGGAGCCGTGACATCGATGACCCAGATGACCAGCACCGCCACGTCAACCATCTCTTCGGCCTGCATCCTGGCCACACCATTTCGCCCCTCACCACGCCCCGCCTGGCAGAGGCTTCCCGAGTGGTGCTCAACCATCGCGGCGACGGAGCAACGGGGTGGAGCATGGGTTGGAAACTCAACCAGTGGGCACGCCTCCACGATGGCGACCGCTCCTACAAACTCTTTGCCAACCTTCTCAAACACGGCACAGCCGATAATCTATGGGACGTGCACCCGCCTTTCCAGATCGACGGCAACTTCGGCGGCACGGCAGGCGTTACGGAAATGCTGCTGCAAAGCCACGCTGGCGTGCTGCACCTCCTGCCCGCCCTGCCCGCGGCATGGCCATCGGGGAGCATCAGTGGCCTGCGTGCAAGGGGTAATTTCGAAATAAGCATCGTTTGGAAAAACGGCAAACTTAGCGAGGCCATCATTGAAAGTGGCAGCGGCGAAGCGTGTGCCCTGCGCTACGGAGCGCACACGCTCACCTTCCCCACCAGGCGCGGCAAGACCTACAAAGTGGTCTTCGACGGCACGCAGATAAAGGTGCAAAATTGACAAAACTCCCCAAACTCTTTGCAGCAAAGCAAAAAAGTTGTACTTTTGCAGCACATACGGGCGCACACTTGCGTTCTCGGACTTGTAGCTCAGTTGGTTAGAGCAACAGACTCATAATCTGGAGGTCCTAGGTTCAAGCCCTAGCTGGTCCACAAACAAAAAAGCACTTGCAATTTCCATGCAAGTGCTTTTTTTATCCCATGGCAAAGCGAGCAAGCCCTCTTTGCACATTTGGCTGACGAAATCGGCAGCGACAATTTAGCAGCGGTGCTGCAATGACACCGCCATCGAATAGGCATTTTACGCATTTGCGCCAACGCGGTTCTTGGGGTCTGCACCAAATCGGTTGGGACCAACCGTACCGTCGGCGAAAAGCATATACAATGCCCAAATAAAGTTGACAATAGGAATCAACAGGATAAGAAGATACCAACCGCTTTTATCGATGTCGTGCAGGCGCTTTACCCCAATGGCTAAAGTAAACCACAGATACGCGATATAGCAGGGAATCAGCAAGACAAGCGATACTGCAAAAGAATCGAACATGGCTCCAAATGCGAAAGCAACAATCAGGTAAGCCACAGAGAAAATCAAGCCGCCGGCAAGACCGTACAGAAAGTAGTGAATACGGCGCATGCGACCGTTGAACGAAAACATGTCTTTCAACATAAGAATTAATTTTTAGATTGTTAGAAATAATTTGGGTTAAGAAATAAACTAAACGGCAACACGCCGAACATTTCACAGCATTTGCCCTTAATTCCCCGCAAATATAATTATAAATATTAATATTAACATACTATCCCTCCCCAATTTTAGGGAAATTAATCGCAAATCAATCAGAATTGTTGCTTTTTATTGAAAAAAACATGAGAATATGCCATCGATTTGCACGGCTCTACGTTAGCGGGCTCTCATAACCCATCACAGCCGCGCCTTGACAGCCCGTGGCACAATCGAGCGCGTTTTGGCGAATCGACTCAAAAAGCATATCTTTGCACCAGCAGAAAGAGGAAGAGCGCAGGCTTTTCCTCTTTTTGCGTTTTTAGGACCTACTATCCTATATGAGCGCAAAAATTATCTTATATGACCCTGAAAATTATAAGCAAGAGCGTGGAAATTTGCTCCTTTATAATTTTTCCGAGGTGCTTTAAAGTGAAAATCTACTTGATTTTCGCAGAAATTTCCACGGAGCATATTTCTATTGTCTTAATTATTCCTAAACTTTCGCGCCGCATCGCCTTAATGAATGCAAACGCTAAATCAACGCTCTGCGCAGGGAGCGGCGCAGCCGTTTACTTTTTTAACAAACAGGGCGGGGCGATTTTTTGAGGGGGACGATGTGTTTCTGACGAGAAAAGGGCATTATCCGAAGATTTTTGCGTAAGTTTGCCTTTCGAAAATCAACGGGAAAAGATAACCTACATAAAGACATTATTATGAACATTGGAGATTTTGTGCCCAACCTCTCGGGCACCGATGAAAATGGCAACGAGGTGAAACTCGGCGACTTCAAGGGGAAAAAACTCGCACTCTACTTCTACCCCAAAGACAGCACTCCGGGCTGCACGGCAGAGGCATGCAGCCTGCGCGACAACTACGAAGCCCTGAAAGCACGGGGATATGAAGTGCTGGGCGTAAGCACTGACTCCGAACGCTCGCACCGCAACTTTATCGCCAAGCAAAACCTGCCCTTCCATCTGATTGCAGACACCGAAAAGGAATGGGTAGCCGCTTTCGGCGTGTGGGGTGAAAAGAAGATGACCACGTTCCTCATCGGCGAGGACGGACGCATCGAGCGCATCTTCGCGCCGAAGGAAATCGACACGAAAAACCACGCCGCGCAAATCTTGGGATAACCCTCTAAAAATCAACTAACAAGCAACTAAATATATACATATATGGACGAAAACACGAATCCTACAGCAGCCGAGAAACTCAAAGCCTTGCAGGCCGCCATGGCAAAAATCGAAAAAGACTTTGGCAAGGGCTCAGTAATGAAAATGGGCGACATCGGCATTGAGAACGTCGACATTATCCCTACGGGCAGCCTTGCCCTCAACGCCGCGCTCGGCGTGGGCGGCTATCCGCGCGGACGCATCATCGAGATCTACGGCCCCGAATCGTCAGGTAAGACCACCCTCGCCATCCATGCCATTGCTGAGGCACAGAAGGCAGGGGGCGTGGCCGCATTCATCGACGCTGAGCACGCTTTCGACCGCTTCTATGCTGAAAAGCTCGGAGTGAATGTCAATGAACTTATTATTTCGCAGCCCGACAACGGCGAACAGGCACTTGAAATCGCCGACCAGCTTATCCGCTCATCCGCTATCGACATCCTCATCGTCGACTCCGTGGCAGCCCTCACGCCTAAGGCGGAAATTGAAGGCGACATGGGCGACAACCGCGTGGGCCTGCAAGCCCGCTTGATGAGCCAGGCACTGCGCAAACTCACCGCAACAATCAGCAAGACCAACACTTGCTGCATCTTCATCAACCAGCTGCGCGAGAAGATCGGCGTGATGTTTGGCAACCCCGAAACGACCACAGGCGGCAACGCCTTGAAATTCTATTCGAGCGTGCGCCTCGACATTCGCCGCGTCACGACGCTCAAGGACGGCGACACCCCCATCGGTAACCAGGTACGCGTGAAGGTAGTGAAGAACAAGGTGGCGCCTCCGTTCCGCAAGGCTGAGTTTGAAATCACCTTCGGCGAAGGCATCTCGAAGGCGGGCGAAGTGGTAGACCTCGGCGTACAATACGGCATTATCAAGAAAAGCGGCTCATGGTTCAGCTACGGCGAGAGCCGTCTCGGACAGGGTCGCGATGCCGTGAAGAAAATCATCAAGGACAACCCCGAACTTTGCGAGGAAATCGAAAATCAGATTGCCGAGGCCTTGCAAAAGGAGAATGCTTAGCACAGCGCGGCGTCAAGCATTAAAGACAATACTGATATAACGGCAAACCCTCCTGCACACATCGTGTAGGAGGGTTTTATTGTTGCAAAAAAACGTTTCTAATAATGCACCGTTTCGTGCATACGGGCGGGCGTTTTGCAGAACGCCCCTACTGTTTCTCTCCGAAGGAGAGGTCGCCGGCATCGCCAAGGCCGGGCACGATGTAGGCGCGGTCGTTGAGTTGGGGGTCAATGGCGGCCACCCAAAGGGTAACGTCGTCGCCGGGGAAGGCATGCTGCAACCGCTCTATGCCCTGGCGGGAGGCTATGACACAGCAGATGTGGAGCTTGGCAGGCTTGCCTTTGGAAAGGAAGGCCTGATAAGCCAACTCAAGGCTGCCGCCCGTGGCGAGCATGGGGTCGACGAGCAAGAAGGTGCTGCCGTCGAGATGCGGCGCGGCAATATATTCGATGTGTATCTTTATGTCGTCGGCCTTGCCCTCTTCGCGATAGGCGGAAAGGAAGGCGGCATCGGCACCGTCGAACACGTCGAGGAAACCCTCGTGGAACGCCAGGCCGGCACGCAGCACGGTGCCCACCACGATGCGGTCGTCGTAAGTCGGCACTTCCTTGACGGCAAGGGGTGTCTGAATGTTTTTGACCGAATAGTCGAGCATGCGACTCACCTCGTAGGCCATGGCGTGGGCGATGCGGCGCAGGTTGCCGCGAAAGAGCGTGCGGTTGGTCTGCGTGTTCACATCGCGCAGCTGCGCCATGAAGCAGTTAATCACGGAGCTACTTGCTCCCAAATCTACGATTTTCATGATTTATCGGGTAAAAAAAGAGGATGTGTCGCAGAAACTCTCATGACTTCGCGGCGCATCCTCTTATTGATGATATTTGTTAGTTTATTAGTAGACGAGTTTACAAGTATACGAGTAGACGAGACAGAGATGTCTTGCTAAGTATATTTTACATGAGAAACTTGTCTTGTTTACTTGTTGACTCGTTTACTTGTTTACTAAAACGTTTACATTTTATTCACGTTCTTCGCGGCGGGGAATGCCGGCTTCCTCAACGTTTTCGAGGCGCTTCCAGGCGATTTCGCTGATGTGGAGCAGACCTTCCTTGCCCGGCATGAACTCTACGAAGCAGCCGTAAGGCATGATGCTCACAACTTTTGCATCGTAAACCTCGCCCACTTCGGGAATGGCCACGATGGCACGGATCTTGGCAACGGCAGCATCGATGCTCTCTTTGTTGGGAGCCGATACCTGCACCTTGCCCACGCCGTCTTCCTCGTCGATGGTGATGGTTGCGCCGGTGTCTTCCTGCATGCCCTGGATAATCTTGCCGCCCGGGCCAATAACGGCGCCGATGAACTCCTTGGGAATTTCGAAGGCGACGATGCGGGGCACGTGGGGCTTATAGTCGGCACGCGGCTCGGAAATGGTCTTCATCATCTCACCGAGGATATGCTCGCGACCGGCCTTGGCCTGTGCAAGTGCCTTTTCGAGAATTTCGTAAGAGAGACCGTCGCACTTGATGTCCATCTGCGTGGCTGTGAGTCCTTTGAGCGTACCCGTGGTCTTGAAGTCCATGTCGCCGAGGTGGTCCTCATCGCCGAGGATATCGGAGAGCACGGCGTATTTGTCTTCGCCGGGGTTTTTAATCAAGCCCATGGCGATGCCGCTCACGGGAGCCTTGATGGGCACACCGGCGTCCATGAGGGCGAGCGTGCCGGCGCAGACGGTAGCCATAGAGCTGGAACCGTTGGACTCGAGGATATCGCTCACGATGCGCACGGTGTAGGGGAAGTCCTTGGGGAGCTGACCCTTGAGGCCGCGCCAAGCGAGGTGTCCGTGGCCGATTTCGCGGCGGCCAACGCCGCGCTGTGCCTTTGCCTCGCCGGTGGAGAAGGGCGGGAAGTTGTAGTGCAGGAGGAAGCGCATGTAGCTCTTGTCGAGCACGTCGTCCACCATCTTCTCGTCGAGTTTCGTGCCGAGCGTGCAGGTAGAGAGGCTCTGCGTTTCGCCGCGGGTAAAGATAGAAGAACCGTGAGGGCCGGGCAGGGGATCAACCTCGCACCAGATGGGACGGATGTCCGTGGTCTTGCGGCCGTCGAGGCGGATGCCTTCGTCGAGAATGCAGCGGCGCATGGCGTCCTTCTCTACATCGTGGTAGTATTTGTCAATCAGACCATTCTTCTCTTCGAGTTCCTCGGGCGTGAGGTCAGCGTGGGCGGCGGCATAGGTTTCCTTGAAGTTTTCGCGGATAGCCTCGAAAGCGTCCATGCGTGCGTGCTTTTCAAGCCCCTGCTTCGTCACTTCGTAGCAAGGCTGATAGCAAGTATCCTTCACCTGCTGGCGCAGTTCCTCATCGTTCACCTCGTGGCAATATTCGCGCTTCACGTCGGTGCCAAGTTCTTTGGAAAGTTCCTTTTGCAGGCGGCACATGGGCTTGATGGCCTCGTGGGCGGCTTTGAGCGCTTCGAGGAGTGCGCTTTCGGGCACTTCGTCCATTTCGCCTTCCACCATCATGATGTTTTCTTCCGTTGCGCCGACCATGAGGTCCATGTCGGCCTTTTCGAGTTGCTCGAAGGTGGGGTTGATGACATATTCGCCGTCGATGCGAGCCACGCGGCACTCCGAGATAGGTCCTTCAAAGGGAATGTCGGAGCAGGCGAGTGCGGCGGAGGCGGCGAAGCCGGCGAGGGCATCGGGCATGTCCACGCCGTCCGGCGAGGGCATCGGGCATGTCCACGCCGTCGGCCGAGAAGAGCGTGATGTTCACGAACACTTCTGCATGATAGTCGGAGGGGAACAGGGGGCGCAGGGCGCGGTCGACGAGGCGCGACGTAAGGATTTCGTAGTCGGAGGCGCGGCCCTCACGCTTAGTGAAACCGCCGGGGAAACGGCCGGCGGCCGAATACTTTTCTTTGTAGTCACATTGCAAAGGCATGAAGTCCGTTCCGGGAACTGCGTCCTTTGCACCGCAAACAGTGGCCAGGAGCATGGTGTTGTTCATGCGCAGCATAACGGCTCCATCGGCTTGTTTGGCAAGCTTGCCTGTCTCGATGCTGATGGTGCGTCCATCGGGCAGAGACACGGTTTTGGTAATCACGTTCATCTAAATGTTGGTTTTATAAAGTGTAAAAAAGTGGTATTCTGACAAATAAACCGCGCAAAATTACTTATTTTTTTCGAGGCGCGTGCACTTTTCTTATATGAAAAAGGCCTGTCGCTCCATTTTTTAGGGGCGGCAGGCGCATCTTTTTTCTTTGCGGCGGGTATCGGCTTTGGAAATTATGCCGCGTCGAAGAGGCTATCGTCTACGTCGCCGCTATTATCTTGGTCTACCTGTGCAGCTTCGGCAAGTTCGCGCTCGAAGTCTTCGTTCGACTTTTCAACGACGGGCGTGGCACTGAAGTCGATGCCGTCGATATTGGAAATATCCATAGAGGGGTCGGAAAGTTCGCCGGCTTCGCTGAACGATTTCTTAAATGCGCGGATTTCCTTGCCCTGCTGGCGCAGACGCTTCATGAGGTCAACCATTTCGGTGGTGCAACGGCCAGTGAGCTGTCCGCCGATTTTGACATATTTGCCATACTTGATGGCGCTCAGGCCGAGGCTGGGCAGGGATGTTGTATAGGTTGCCGTGAGGAGTGCGAGGCTGGCACTCGACATGGTGAGCTCGGTGCAGGTTTTGATGAGTTCCAAGGTTTGCTTGAGCGCAAGGTTCTTGCTGCGGATTGTGCCGTTCTCATCGACCACGGCGCGCTTCTCGGTTACGGTGCCGTCGGCGTTGGTGACGCGGATAGTGGCCACGTGATAGAAGGTAACGCTTTCGCCGATGTACTTAAGCTTGTTGATCATCGTGTCGCACGTGTTGATGTACTTGTCAATCGATGCGTTGCCGGTGGCTGCGGGCTTAGTGCCGCCGGGCCATACGATTTCTTTCTTTTCCTTCTTTTCTTTGTTGCCGCCCTTTTTCTTTTGGGCCATAGCCGGCATGGCTACTGCAAGTGCAAGGACGCACACGCAGATTTTGATAAAGTTCTTCATTTTGATGATTATTTATTTATAGGTACAAGGATATTATTTACCAATTCGTATATTGAGCGTTTGGTGGCGGTCGCCATAGATTGTCTGAACCTTCCGCTGGAGCTTGCCGGGCTTTCCTCCCTCGAAAATCACAACTGGGACGAGGAGGCATAGACGCGGCAGTTTGCCGCAGGTTCTTCCGTGTATTTCTTTGAGTCGACATACGTAACCTTTCCCTCAATCACGATTTTAAGGTCGTCCAGTTGCCGGCTATACTTATCGATATATTTCTTGAACCACTCGTCGCCCGTCGCGTCATGGAGCTGCTTCATGTTGCTGATGGCGGTTTTATAGGCATTGCTTAAGAAAGAGTAGCGAGCCGACTGCCCCGTCTGCTTCTGGTGCTTGATGGAGTCGTTGAGCATCGACACCACGGTCTGCACGCGCTTCATAAGTTCTTTATACGTAGCCATCTGTCCCGCCATCTCTTCTGCCGATGCTTTTTCGCTGTCAGAGATGCCCTTGGCGGCAGCGGCTTTCTTATAGAAATCTTCGGCGGTGGCGTATTTGCGGCTCTTGAAAGCGGTCATACCTTGGTTGAGCAGGTTTTGGTATTCGCTGCCAAACTCTTTCGTAGTGGTGGGAACAACGGAATAGACGCGCTTCACGCGGGGACCGAAATCGGAGATGTCGAAAGCGAGCGTATTCGTGCCGTCGGCAGAAACGGTAACCGTTGAAAGGGCCTCGAAAGCGTCCTCGGCGGCTGCGGCGGCCTCTTTAAGCTGGTCGAGTTGCTGAAACTCGGCTTCGGTGGGCGTGTAATCGGCCGCACTGCACTTTTCGTTGAGTTGGTCGTACGCCGCCTGCTTCTGCTCCCAGTCCGTGCGCGCTGCAGTCAAGTCCTTTACGGGAATGACCACGCGGATCACGTTGATGGAGGCATCGCTGTCGAGCTTGTCGCGCGACACGGTGCATTTCAATCCCTTGGGGCATTCCACGGACACGCCCGTGAGCGGCGTGCGAAACTCTATCATCGCGCCGGAGGCATCGGCATAGACTTCACCGCGCGCTGAGATGTCCTCGAAGCGAATGGGATTTTCCACCGCCTCAACGCGATAGCCAAGGAACTTGTCTTTCACAAGGTTCTTCTTAAACTCTGTCTTTTGCGGGTCGCCCTTGCGCGAGCATATCACGTAGACTTCTTTCTGCTTGGAGATGTCTGCCAATACGTAATATTCGTAAACGCCGGCTCCCGCGCTCACGGGACCCTGCACCGTGAAAGGTGTCTTGGCTTTCGTGGAAAGGTCGATGATTAAGTCGTTGTGGGGCGACTGTATGAGCACGCCGCCCTTGCCTTGCAACTGGGCGGCATCGGCGCGGTCGAGGCTGGCGAGACGCTTGTTGAAAAACGTTTCGCCGCTTTGCGCCAGTGCCGTGAGGCTGACAAGGAGCAGAAAGAAGAATGATGCTATTCTATACATATATATATTATATATTGTGTACGGGTTACTACATGCTTCCGAGGGCTTCCTCGAAATCGCTGAGCGAGAAGATGTCTTCTTCAGCAAGTTTCTCGCCGCCTACCCACTCGGGCTGCCAAGTACGCACGTGGATAATGGGCGAGCCGTTTTCGGGGAATTCCCAAAGCAGGAACACGTAACCCTCATCGGAGTAGTTGGCGGAACGCCATTCCTGGCGCAGGCGAACGCCAAAGAATTCCTTGCCGTTCTTGACGGTCTTGGTGATGCCGGCGCAGCCGCCCTGCTCGCCGTTCTCGCCGATGTTGCTGAACTTCACGTCGATCCACTTGTTGCGCTTGAAGCAAATGGCGAGGTTGTTCATATACTGCTGCTTGGTCTGCTTGGTGTAGCTCACCTTGCTCACGGGCTGCATATCGGTGCTGCGCGTGGTGACCACCTTACCCGTGATGATGAGTGCGTCGTCGCTGAACACCTGCTTCATAAAGGCGAGGTCCTTTGTGTTGTAGGCGGTGCGGAAGCGTTCCACGAATTGGAGGATTTGCATCTGCTGCTCCTTCGTTGCCGTCTCGCCGCAGTTTTCCATGCTTTCGGCAGTCTGCGCGTCGATGGCGAAGCGGAAGTCGGTGATTTTGCCTTGGAGGTCAAACTCCACGACGGCTTCCTGATACACCTCCGTGCCGGGCTTCTCGGGGTTCTTTATCATCAGGGGAATGTGATTGACCTGCATGCAGCGGTTGCCCTCGAACACCCAAAGGCGCTCTACCACTTCGCTGTCATCGCAGTAAAACTTCAAGTTGGCCCAAAGCATCGTGAGCGACTCAATGGCAAACTGGTCCATGGGCAAATCCTTGGTTTTCAGAGTGCGGTCGGCGCTGCAAGCGGCATTGATTTCCGAAAGCACGATGCCGAGGTTCTGCTCTGCTTTCGATATGCCGGCGGGACGGCTCATGCCCGTATCGGTGGTCAGCGTAACGGTGACGCCTTGCGCAAAGAGGCTCATGCAACTGGCGGCAAAAGCCAAGATGAGATGTATGAATTTCCTTTTCATATTTTTGAGTAGATTTATTTTACTGTTATTTCAAAGTAAATCCGATGGCGGCGCAGCCGGGATAGTTGGCGATTGCGTCGGGCAGGGCCGTCGTGGCGTTGTAACGCTGCGCACCGGCGGTGAGCACGGCCTCAATAGTGCCTTGGCGGTTGTAAACCACGAGCAGGCAGTTGTCGGGGTCGGACAGTTCCTTGTATTTGCCGTAAACGCCTACCTTTCCCTGCGCTTTAAGTTCTTTGAGGCGCGCACCGAAAGCCTGAATAGTGGCAATGTTGGCCAGCTCCTTCACAAGCGGGCTGATTTCAACCGCCGGTGTAGCGGGTTGCGGATCAGCGGCGACAGGCTGCGGCTCTTCTGCTGTTTTCTGTTCGGGAACAGTGCCCTCTATGGCATCTTCGAGCGAAGGCTGCGGGTCGGCAGGCTGCTGCGCCTTGTCATCTTTGGCCTCATCTTCTTTAAGAGGATTGACATCAAGCACCCGGACGTTGTCGCAAGCGATGATGTCAGATTTCTTCACATAGAGGAAAGCACGCACCAAATTACCGCGTTGCAACTGATACTCTTCATAGTCAGCCTTTGCCTCTGCCACGATTACCTGCTTGGCGCCGCGCAGTTTCTTTTCCTGCGCCACCCATATATTTATATTATTGTATAGCTGTTCCTCGGCCGCGCTTTTTGCTTCTTCCGCCGTTTCGCGCGTCGTTTCGGCATAGATATAGTCCGGGCTCTTCTTGATTTCGTTCACCTTGCTTTTCAGTTCTGCCTGATTCTCCTGCGCTCCGGCGGATAGGCAAGCCATCAGAATGAAGGTAAGGAAAAGGGAAATGTGCTTTTTCATGGTCTATCTCGAAGGTGTTAAGTTAAGAAATTTTTCGGTCACATTGTGCAGCGGCACGTAGCAGAAGGCGCGTGCCTCGACAGTGCCGCCCTGCACCAGCGTGCGCTTGGGCACGCGGAAGGAGATGACGTGGTTGTAGCCGTAGTCGCGTTGCAGGGCAAACACGGAGCAGAGCACGTCGTCGCCCTTGCGCTCTTTCACGCCAAAGTAAAGCTCACAGCCTTCCTGCTGGAGGAAGGTGACCAGCGAGGCGAGCGGCAAGAGCAGAGAGTCGCAGGCGTAGCCGTATTTGTCTACTTTAAGCGCCACGTTCACGTGGTTCTTGCTAATGCCCGTAAGGAGCATGTTGCCCACCGATTGCACAAGTTTCATTGTGTCGGCAATCAGCGCGTAATATTCCTTGCCGCCGAGCACGCGATAGTTGGCTTGCTGTTTTGTAGAGTCGGTCGCGCTTTCGGGTTGCGGCAGGTCGAGGGGCTTGAGGTTGGGCGCGGTGCGCTTTATGTCGCGCACGAAGTTGCGTTCCAGCTCAATGGCATCGCAGCCCATAAGGAGTTGACAGTCGCAGGCAAATGCCAGTTGCAGGCTGCGCCCGCCGCGCTTGAAGTTGAAGTAATACTTTTTCAGTCCTTCCTTGCGCAGCGAAAAGTCGTTGATATCGCCGGCGGCGGTGAGCGCGTTCCAGTCGCCCTTTGCCGTCATCTTGTCGCGATAGATTTTGATGTCGCGCGTTTGCCCCGCGAGGTCGAGTTCGAGGGCGTAGCGTTCCAGGAAGTCGTAGACGGGCGAGGGGTTGAAGTCTCTCAAGGCTTGCGGGAAGCACCAATAACCGATGTGGGAGATGTCGCCAAGCGCGTTTTTCTTCACCGCAAGGCGGCGTCCGCGGTAGACGAACGTCATGGAGTCTTTTCCGCTAACGGGTATGGCGGAAAGACTTGCGCCGTCGAGGCGGCACTGCACCGCCATGGAGCGCAGGCGTTCTGTGGCAAAGGCCACGCCGCCGAGGCTTGCAGGTGCAAGGCTGTCGGCGGGCGTGTCCTTCGTCGCGCTCTTCGCCCCTGCCTGCGGCGAAAGCAGGAACAGGGCGCAAAGGGTGCAAAGCAGCGTTTTAACGCTGAACAAATTCTTGGTTACCATCTTTTCGGTGGAGTTGTCCCGACATAAGCATGCCGTCGCGGAACGAGCCGGTCACGTAGTCGCCGCTTTCGGCATAGATGTCCTTAGAAGGCACAACCTGATGGCGGGTGGTGTAATAAATGGTGCCCGTGCCGTGGGGCTGTCCGTTCTTCATGGCTCCCTCGTACTTGCCATAGCCGAGGTTCTTGCTCGTAGAAGGAGCGGGACCGCCGCCGGGTCCTTTGTCCTTGTCCTTGGGTTCAGGGACCGGAATAGGATCTACTATTGGGGGCGGAGCCACTACGGTGTCTTCCTTTGTGGAATCTACCTTTGTGGTATCTACCTTCGGCGTCTGCACTGTTGCGGACTCTTTCACAGGTTCTTCCTTGTCGCCGCCGAAAGCGAGGATACCGCCGGTGATGCCGCCGCCGATGATGAGTACGCCTGCGCCGAGCGTCAGTTCGCGCTGGTGCTTTTTCCACCAAGGCTGCGTCTGTTGTTTCACTGGATAGAGCGGCTTGCCGCATTCCTGACACACGAAGTTGGATTTCTCAACTTCCTGAACTACTTTTTCGCTGGCCATGTCGCAACCTTCGTAGTTGTGGCATACGCCTTTTATCTTTGCCATAGTTGTAATGTTTTGTTTTTTAGTAAACGAGTTTACAAGTAAACGAGTAGACGAGACAGATTTGTCTTGCAAACTATATTTTACATAAATAACTTGTCTTGTTTACTCGTTTACTTGTTTACTACTGATTTATAATTCTTTGAGTTCGTGGGTGAAGATGTCTTCTGCTAACTTCTTGTACTTCTGATATTCCGTGCTGAACTCGTTGCCTTCACACACGGGCAGGTTGAGAATATGCCCGCGCACCACGTCCATGCCGATGCTGCGGCGCAGCTGTGCTTTTTGGTCATTGGAGCGCACTTGCTGTGCGAAAGTCTTATTGATGATGCGCTCTACCTGTTCGGCAAAGGCGGGCTGCTCTGCGAGGTTGCGCGCCATGTCGAGGTAGTCCTTACCTACGCGCTTCCAGTCGTCGCCGAAGTCGCTGGGGAAGTTGATAGCGAGGAAGCGTTCGCCCGTCACAGGGTCGTTCTTCTCTGCGAAGAGCTTCAGGCCCATGGCAATCATGAGCGTGCGCTTGAGTTCTTCCATGCGCTCGACGATGCTCTTCTCGAAGAGCGTGGGCAGCGGCTTCTCGAAGGTCTCGGTGTGAAGCACCATGCGGTTGAGCTGTCCTTCCGTGGGGTCGGCAAGCATGCGGTCGTAGCGCTGCTTGATGACACCCACGTTGGCCACGTAGCGCAAGGGGAAGCCCGAGGCGGCCGAAACGATGACGATTTCGTTCTTCTTGTCGCATACCGAAACGTCCTCCGTGGGGTTGAAGCCCGGTGCTACGAGCTGCATCATCTTGATGAGCTTGTCGCGGAAGCCGGTCTGGTCTTCGGGGAAGAGCGGCAGGCGCAACTGTATCATCTTCATCATGCCGCCGCCGGCGTTGCCGAGCTGCTTGCTCTGCTCCTCGGTGTTGAACTGCAGGTAGCTTTGAGCGGACTGCACCCAGGAGCGGCAGAGCTGCTCGAGGCGTTCTTCAGAGTTGTACTCCTGCTTGAGCTTTTCGAGAATGTTCACGCCCACCATCTTGCTGAGCGGGTCGTTCTTCGCGGCGTTCTCCATGGCGTCGTTGGCGTTCTTGTTGCAGACTTCATAGATCACGTCGGTCGTTGCGCTGAGGTCGGTCATTTGCAGCATGTTCACAAACGACTTCTCGCCCTCTTCGCCGAGGTTCTGCACGAGGCGGTCGCGGATAGCGCGGGCGTTGCCCACCTGGCTGTCCTGATTGGCGACGCACTGCTTCACGAAGTCGTGCACACGCTCGGGGTCGTACTTGCGGTCGTTCTGCTGCTGGTCGGCGCCAGTCTGCTCGTTGCACTTGCTGTCGGCCTGCAATGCCACTTCTTTGAGGATTTGACCCAGCATTTCCTTATAGGCA
>SFPF01000113.1 GCA_004552155.1 Bacteroidales bacterium | reverse complement strand
GGCACAAGGAACTGCAAATCCGCATGACCGCCCTCGGCGATGCCCTCGGCGCCACTCGCCTCAACGTGTCGCGGATGCTCGCCGCCCTCGAAGGCCAGGGCCTGCTGCACTGCGGCCGCGCCCGCATCGATATCCCCAAACTCGAACTACTCCCAAGAATATAATTGCTCCAGCCTATCCGAAAAACCCGGAACTTCCGGCCTATTTCCCAGCCTATGCTAACAGAAAAAATCCAGCGCGAAGCCGCCCGCCGCTTCGTTGCCGACTGGACCGGCCGCGGCTATGAGCGCGGCGAGAGCCAGCAGTTTTGGCTGCAGTTGCTCACGCAGGTCTTCGGCGTGGACGACCCCGCCAATTTCATTCGCTTCGAGGAGCGCGTGAAACTCAGCAACCAGAGTTTCATCGACGCCCACATTCCCGCCACCCGCGTCTTGATAGAACAGAAAAGCCTCGGCAAAGACCTCCGCCAAGGCATTCCCCAGAGCGACGGCTCGGTGCTCACGCCCTACAAGCAGGCCAAGCGCTACGCCGACAACATGCCTTTCAGCATGCGCCCGCGCTGGATCGTGGTGAGCAACTTTGCCTCCTTCCTCGTCTACGACCTCGAGCAGCCCGGGCAGGAGCCGGAGGAGATATTGCTCGAAAACCTCGAGCGCGAGTTCTTCCGCCTCAGTTTCCTCGTCAATCCCGGCGAGGCGCACCTGCACAAGGAGGAAGAGGTGTCGGTGAAGGCGGGCGAAATCATCGGCCGCATCTACGACGCGCTGCTTGTGCAGTATGGCGCCGACGACCCCGCCACGCTCCGCGCCCTCAACATGCTCTGCGTGCGCCTTGTGTTTTGCCTCTATGCCGAAGATGCCGGCCACTTCGGCCGCGACCAGTTCCACGACTACCTGGCTGCCTACAACGGCGACGACCTCCGCACGCATCTTCTTGAACTCTTCCGCACGCTCAACACGCCCGAGCATCTGCGCAGCCGCTACCTCGCGCCCCAACTCGCCGCCTTCCCCTACACCAACGGCGGCCTCTTTGCCGAGGAGGTGGACATTCCGCCTTTCACGCCCGAACTCAAGACGATGCTCCTCAAGCAGGCCAGCCTCGACTTCGACTGGAGCCGCATCTCGCCCACCATCTTCGGCGCGGTCTTCGAGAGCACGCTTAATCCCCTCACGCGCCGCGCCGGCGGCATGGCCCTCACCGACGAACTCGACGCCATCCTCGCCCGCCCGCAGGGCGACCGCCGTGCCCGCGCCCTCGCCGACTTTCAGGACAAACTCGCCTCGCTGCGCTTTCTCGACCCCGCCTGTGGGTCGGGCAACTTCCTTACGGAAACTTACCTCTCCCTGCGTCGTCTCGAAAACCGCGCCCTCGAAGCCCTCTTCGCCGGGCGGCGCATGATGGGCGAACTCTATAACCCGATCAAGGTGAGCATCAATCAGTTTTACGGCATTGAGATCAACGATTTCGCCGCCGTGGTTGCCACCACCGCCCTCTGGATTAGCGAGGCGCAGATGTTGGCCGAGACGGAGCGCATCGTGCAGCAGGACATCAGTTTCCTGCCGCTCCGCGCCTATAATAATATATGTGAGGGCAACGCCCTGCAAACCGACTGGACCGCCCTTTGCCCCAAGGAGGAACTGACTTATATAATCGGCAACCCGCCCTTTGTGGGCTATACGCTGCAAAGCGCTGGGCAAAAAGAAGATATGCTCCAAATCTTGACCGACGAGAAAGGCAAACCTTACAAGATGGCAGGCAAGGTGGACTACGTGGCGGCATGGTTTTTCAAGGCGGCGCAACTGATGCAAGGCACCTCTATCCGCACCGCCTTTGTCTCCACCAACTCTATCACGCAAGGCGAGCAGGTGGCAGCGGTGTGGCAGCCCGTCATGGAGCGTTTCGGGGCGCACATCGACTTTGCCTATCCACGTGCATTGCGTTATTGTTGGCTTCTCCTGCGACCCTGCCCTGGCAAAAGCAAAACGCAAAAAACTCTTCGCACAAGAAGGCTGCAAAGAGGTAGACAATATAAATGCTTATTTATTGCCTGCCGGGAATATATTTATCGAAAGCCGCTCAAAATCTATTTGCGATGTGCCCAAAATGAATAAGGGCAACCAACCGACCGACGACGGCAATTTCTTTTTCAAAGAGGAAGAACTTGCGACGGCATTGGCTGCAGAGCCTTTCTTGCAGGATTATATCAGGCCTTTCTACGGCGCAGACGAATTTATCAAGGATAAAAAGCGATATTGCCTGTGGTTGGTCAATGCTTCGCCGGCAGAACTGCCAAAGCCGCTACGCGCCAATGTGCCGAGACGCCTGCGCTGTTCCAAGAAATCCGCCAGCCCGATTGCAATTACCTCCTTGTTCCCCGCGTTTCGTCGGAGCGACGTGCATACGTCCCCATTGGTTATATGGACAAGCAAGCCATTGCCAGCGATGCCGTTCTTATCATCCCCTCCGCCTCTCTTTATCATTTCGGCGTATTGACCTCGTGGGTACACATGGCTTGGATGCGGGCCGTGTGCGGCAGGCTTGAAACGCGTTATCGTTATTCAAAGGACGTGGTTTACAACAACTTTCCTTGGCCCGAGGCAGACGCATCGGCGGTGGCAGCGATTAGCGAAACGGCGCAGGCCATACTCGATGCCCGCGCGGCATACCCCGACAGTTCCCTTGCCGACCTCCCTGCGCCGCGCCCATCGCAACAACGACCGCGCCGTGCTCCACGCCTACGGCTTCCCTACCAACGACACCTTCACCGAAAGCGACTGCGTGGCCCGTTTGTTCCAGTTGTACGCAGATTGGGGGAAATAATTGGGACGGGCGTTTTGCAAAACGCCCCTACTCCCTTCAATGAAAATATCTCCGTGAAACTTTTTGCTTTCACGGAGATATTTTTTACTATCAGGCAGGTATTTTTTACTATCTGCTTAAAAAAGTTTATTACAAACTTTGTAATACATGTTACAAACTTTCTAACACATGTTACAAACTTTGTAACGCGTGTTACAAAGTTTGTAACAAAAAATATCTTATAGGATAGGAAAAACTTTGAGGCACTTAGGAAAAAATATCAGCAAGAAAGGAAAAAATTTCAAGGAGGAAATGCCGCCGCTACTCCTGAGGCAATATAGCAAGTCCTATGGCGTAGTGCCTTCCAGGCACATCGTCCTCGGCAAGCCTAACCGGGCACTGCGTACCCGGTTACCGTCGCTACGCTCCGTAGTGCCTTCCAGGCACTTAACACTTATGCAAGCGCAAAGTTATAAATCAACACAACGTTCCGTACAGCAGTCCAAAAACTTGACGCTGTGCAAATTTCATTGCCAAGAGTATTAAGTGCCTGGAAGGCACTACGGAGCGTAGCGACGGTAACCGGGGACGAAGTCCTCGGATAGACGAAGCGAGGACGATGTGCCTGGAAGGCACTACGCCACAGGACAGGCCCCCTTTCCCGCCCCATAACACAACGTTCCGTACAGCAGTTCAAAAACTTAACGCTGTGCAAATTTCATTGCCATGAGTATTAAGTGCCTGGAAGGCACTACGGAGCGTAGCGACGGTAACCGGGGACGAAGTCCTCGGATAGGCGGTGCAAGACCGATGTGCCTGGAAGGCACTACGCCACAGGACAGGCCCCCTTTCCCGCCCCATAACACAACGTTCCGTACAGCAGTCCAAAAACTTGACGCTGGGCAAATTTTCATTGCCAAGAGTATTAAGTGCCTGGAAGGCACTACGGAGCAAAGCGACGGTAACCAGGGACGAAATCCTCGGATGGGGGCAGAACTCATGATGTGCCTTCCAGGCACTACGCCACAGGACATGCCCCCTTTCCCGCCCCCATAATACCCACGTTTAGGGATACCGCGCCCAGCGCCGGCGCAGAAAATCACAAAAAAAAGGTATTCCAGGCTTGCCGATATAGCAGTAATTTTGCACTCGAAAAATTATACATTGCACAATGACACTTTCAGACTTAAAAAATAAAGATGTGGCCTACGTGGAAAGCGTGGGCGTGGGCGGCGCATTGCAGATGCGCCTCGAAGAGATGGGACTGGTGCGCGGGCAGCGCGTGGAGAGGCTGTATGCCTCGCCGCTCGGCTCGCCCATCGTGTTCCGAGTGCTGGGCCAGATGGTTTCGCTGCGGCGCAGCGAGGCGGCACTCGTAAGCGCATCGCCCGAACCGCCCGCCGACGAGGCAGAGGCACCGGCCGCCGCTCCTGCCGTTACCGCTCTGCCCGCAGCAGAGCCGCACGTAGCGGCTTGCGCCGTGGGCTGCCCCTCATGCGGCGGCACGCATCAGCATAAAGACTGCTGCGAGGACGCGCTGACCATCGCCCTCGTGGGCAACCCCAACTGCGGCAAAACGGCCTTCTTCAACGCCGCCTGCGGCGGACACGAACGCACGGGCAACTATGCCGGCGTGACCGTGACGAGCGTGGAGGGACATACCGAACTCGACGGCCGCAAACTGCGCGTCATCGACCTGCCCGGCACCTACTCGCTCCACTCTTTCAGCCCCGACGAGGCATACGTGATGCACGAGTTGGCGAAAGGCAAGGTGGACGTGGTGCTCAACGTGATCGACGTGAACAACCTCGAGCGCAACCTGCTGCTCACCATGCAACTGCGCACGATGGGCAAGCCCGTGGTGTGCGTGCTCAACATGTACGACGAATTCACGCAAAGCGGCAGCCGCCTCGACCTGCCACGGCTGCGCGAAAGGCTCGGCGTGCCCTGCGTGACCACCATTGCACGCACGGGACAGGGCATCACGGAAGCCCTCCGGGCAGCCATCGAGCGCGCCGAGTGCACCTGCGAGCCGGTAGCCGCACAGGCCGGAGAGAACGAACCGCGCGACGTGAAAACTATCAATACTGCCCGTTACCGCAGCATCTCGAAAATCGTGGCGGGCATCTATCAGCGCAACGAGGGACGCACCGACCGCGCCACGCGCCTGCTCGACCGCCTCACGGCGCACGGCTTGCACGCCTACCTCGTGTATGCCGCGCTGATGTTTTGCACCTTCTGGCTCACCTTCGAACTGGGACAGTATCCCATGGATTGGATTGACAGCGTCGTGGGCCTTTTGACAGAGTTGGTGGAAAGCACGCTGCCCGACGGCTTCCTGCGCGACCTGCTGGTCAGCGGCGTGCTGGGCGGCGTGGGGAGCGTCATCGTGTTCCTGCCCAATATCCTCATCCTCTACCTCTGCATCACCCTGCTCGAAGACTCGGGCTACCTGGCCCGCGCCGCCATGCTGGCCGACCCCTTGCTCAGCCGCGTGGGGCTGCACGGCAAGTCGTTCATACCGATGCTCATGGGCTTCGGCTGCAACGTGCCGGCCGTGATGGCCACGCGCACGATAGAAAACCGCAAGGCGCGGCTGCTCACGATGCTGGTGCTGCCCTTCATGTCGTGCTCGGCGAGGCTGCCGGTCTACGTGATACTCTGCGGCGCGTTCTTCCCAGGCAAGGCGGTCTACGTGATGTGCCTGCTCTACGCCCTCGGCATCGCCATAGCCTTTGCCGCAGCCGCCGTGCTCAACCGTTGCTATCGGCGCGGCGCAGACAGTTCGTTCGTGATGGAAATCCCGCCCTACCGTGCGCCGCAGGCGGCGAGCGTCGTGCGCCACACGTGGGAGAAGGGACGGCAATACCTCCGAAAGATGGGCGGCATCATTCTCGTGGCAAGCATCGCCGTGTGGCTGCTCGGCTACTTCCCGCGCGGCGGAGAGCAACTTACGGAGGCGCAGCAGCAGGAGCAGTCCTATCTGGGACACATAGGGCACGCTATGGAGCCCGTGTTTAGTCCGCTGGGCTTCGACTGGCGCATGGACGTGGGCATCCTGGCCGGCACGGGCGCAAAGGAACTCATGGTGAGCACGCTCGGGGTGCTTTACGAATGTCCCGAGGAAGACGCCGAGGCCGACAATGCCGGCGATGCCTCGCAAACGCGCCTCGCCGCCGCGCTGCAAACTGCCACAACGCCTGCCGCCGCCCTGGCCTACATGGTCTTTGCCCTGCTCTACTTCCCTTGCATGGCGACCATCGCCGCCGTACGCAGCGAGAGCGGACGCTGGCGGTATCTGCCAGGTGTCCTCCACCCTGTACTGCGCCACCCTGGCGGCAAATCTGGAGACTGTGGAGCGCAGCTGCCACATGTTCGCTGTGGGCTATATGGACAAGGGTCTGGACGCCACAGTCAGCTGGCCAGGCCCGGACTTCAAGTTCAAAAATAACCGGGATTACCCGGTGAAGCTGGTGGCCTATACCGACCACGAGACCAAGGCCCTGACCATAGAGATCTGGGGCAGCAACATCGACGGCACCTATGTGGTGCCCAAGTCCTCCTGGTGGCCGGTCTATGACACCACCTACACCGACGTGCAGGTGGGCTGGGGAGCCTTCTCCTACCGGTATGTTTACGATAAGGACGGCAACCTGCTGGGAACCATCGACGAGGCGGTCAGCCACTACGATCTCCATGCGGAGG
>SFPF01000112.1 GCA_004552155.1 Bacteroidales bacterium | reverse complement strand
GAGCGCAGCCGACATTATGTAAATGTCTTGCTAATTTATATTTTACATGAGAAACTTGTCTCGTCTACTCGTTTACTTGTAAACTCGTCTACTAATAAATGAATATTTTATTATGATCCTTCCCATTTACACTTACGGGCAATCCGTGCTGCGCAAGGTCGCTTCCGACATCACGCCCGACTATCCCAATCTGCCGCAACTCATCGAAAACATGTTTGAGACGATGTATCGCAGCGATGGGGTAGGGCTGGCTGCGCCGCAAATCGGGCTTGACATTCGCGTGGTCGTTATCACGCTCGACGTGCTTAAAGACGATTATCCCGAATATGCCGGCTTCAACAAGGCGTATATCAATCCGCACATCTTAGAATACGACGAGAGCGAAACGGTCTCGATGGACGAAGGTTGCCTCTCCCTGCCCGGCATCCATGAACCCGTGCGCCGACCCACGCGCATACGCGTACGCTATCAGGACCCCGACTTCACGGAACATGAAGAGTGGGTCGACGGATATTTGGCGCGCGTGATGCAGCACGAGTTCGACCACCTCGAAGGCAAGGTCTTTACCGACCGCATTTCTCCCCTGCGCAAGCAGATGGTAAAGAGCAAACTGGCAAGCCTCGCCAAAGGCAAGGTGCGCTGCTCCTACAAGGTGAAGACGGCAAGGTAGGGACTATTTTAGTAAACAAGTAAACCAGTAAACAAGTTAACAAGACAAGTTACTCATATATATTTATATTTACAAAAGATCTCTGTCTCGTATACTTGTTTACTTGTCTACTCGTTTACTAATAAACGAACGTTTTTTTAATGCCCCTACTTATTTATTTATATCCACAAAAACTATGACTTTGCGCCTCAGAATGTTTCTTTTTGCGGTGGTGGCCCACATTGTCGCCGCCACGGCGCAACTCAACGTGGATATGACCATTATGCTTGGGCGCAACGCCTTGGGGATGGACGACTACCTTTCTGCTATCCATTATTTCAATCAGGCCATCGCCGCGAAGCCTTTTCTCTCAAAACCTTACTTCTACCGCGCCTACGCCAAGTTTACGCTTGAAGACTATTCCGGCGCAAACGACGACTGTACGGCGTCCATCAATCTCAATCCTTACATGGCGGAGGTGTATAGCCTGCGCGGACTGTGTCGCATCAACTTAAAAGACTATGCCGGCGCGGAGCAGGACTATACGCGCGTGCTGCAAGAGATGCCCGACGACCAAGGCTGCATCTACAACCGAGCCCTCTGCCGCCTGCAACTCAAAGACTATGCCCGCGCCGACAGCGACCTCACCAACATTCTTAACCGCTGGCCCGGCCTTTCGCGTGCCTATCTCGTCAAGGCGCAGATCCGTCTCGAAGAGAAAGACACGCTCGGTGCGCTGGCGTGGATGGACACGCTCCTTGTGAAGAAGCCCCGCGAGCAGGCGGCTTGGAGTTTCAAGGGCTATTATGCCTTGCAGCACGAGGACTATGCCGCCGCCGACTCTTTCCTCACACGCGCCATCGAACTGCGTCCCGACGACCATGAATATTACGTGGCGCGTGCACAGGCGCGGCAGTCGCTGGACCGTTTCAACGAGGCTTTGGCCGATTACGACAAGACACTCCAACTGGTGCCCGAGCATTTCGTGGCGCACTACAATCGCGGTCTGCTGCGCTCGCTCATCGGCGACTATAACCGTGCCATTGAGGACTTTACCTTTATCCTGAAAAAAGAACCCGACAATACCCTGGCCCGTTACAACCGCGCCGAACTGCGCGAAAAGGTGGGGCAATTCCGAGGGGCGATTGCCGATTATACGGAACTCATCAAGGCGTACCCCAACTTCGTTTACGGCTATATGGCGCGTGCCAACTGCCGCCGCAAAATCGGCGACAAGGAAGGAGCGGCCAAGGACGAGACCGTAGTGGCGCGCAACACGCTCGACCTTACCTATCAGCAAAACAAGCCCAAGCAAAGGGATATCCGCCACGTGCGCAAACGTTCCGAGCACGCTTTGGAGCAATACCGACAGTTTGTGGAGGAAGACTCGGGAAAAGTGCTCGACATTCTTGGCGACCTCTACGGTAAGGTGCAAAACCGCAAGGCCGAGCAAGAACCGCTGCCGATGTTTGAACTAACGATGCAAAATCGCAGCAAGCGCAAGCACGCCGCCACGGCATTCCTGCCCGAACTGAAAGACCTGCAAATTTTGGACACGCCCGAGCGCCACCTTGTCTTTTCTACGGTTGCCGAGATAGGCAATATCGACGAGGCGCGGCAGGACGAAAGCCGCCTTGCCGCCGCCCGCACCGCCCTTGCGCCTGCTGCCGGTGCGCTGCTTGCGTCGGTGGTTCAGGCATCGCTCTACAATTATGAGGCTGCCATAGCCGAGGCCGAAGCGGCTGCCAAGGCCGACACGCTCTCGCGCCTGCCGCTCATGCAGTTAGCGGCATTGCTGGCAAGGCAAACGCCCGCCGACGGCATTGCTGCCGACAAAGCGCCCGCCTCTTCCGAGGCCGCCCTCACGCGTAGCAACAAGGCGTTGCAAACTCTCGACAAGGCGCTTGTGCTCTCGCCCGGCGACGCATATATATATTACAACCGTGGTTGCCTCTACATGCAGCGCGGCGACATAAAGGCGGCTGCCGAAGATTTCACGCGTGCCGTTGAAAAAGACCCCCGTCTGGCCGAGGCCTATTTCAATCGCGGCATCGTTGCCCTGCGCTCTGGCGACACCTCTGCTGCCATGCGCGATTTCAGTAAGGCGGGCGAGTTGGGCATTTATCAGGCATACAATCTTTTGAAACAATGTATGCAGACAATTGATAAGCCGTAGGGGGGGACTATTGCACCGCGTTTTTCGAAATAAAGGCGGGCTGTAAGCCCAGTTGTTGCTTATAGCCCAGGGCAACGCCCTGGGTAAACGCATGCCGCGATTAATACATTCGGCATTTTTGCATATGCAAAAATGCCACGCGCCCCAAGCGCGTAACTACACCCGCAATGCCACGGGGCGTTGCCCCTCATAAGGGAAACTGCTCTTACAGAGCGGGACGCTTTTATCAATGCACATGCCGTCCCCAGGGCGTTGCCCTGGGCTATGGGCAACATATGGGCTTACAGCCCGCCTCAATTATTTTATGTTACATGATTTTATAAATAAAGGCCGTGATTTGCACTTGTTCCTATTTATGAAAACGCCCCAACTGCTTCCTTATATGAAACTCGGTTGTAGGGCATTTCCCCTACTTTTGCAGATGAAAAAACATACGGCTATGACACGCTTCTTCTTTTTCCTCATTTCTTTATTTGCTTGCTCATGTTCGCTCGCCCAAAAGGAGGTGGCGTTGGACGAGGCCATTCAGATGGCCATTGGCAACAGCCCCCGGCTGAAAGGCGCTGCGCTTTATGTTGATAAGGCCAAAGCCGCAAAAGGCGAGAACTGGGACGGCGGCAACCTGCAGATCGGCTACTCCTGGGGGCAACTCGACGGACTGGAACGCAGCGACAACGAACTCACCATTGAGCAATCGCTCGGCAATCTGCTCACGCCTTACTACAAAAACGCGCTGCTCAAAACGCAGGCGGCAGAGGGCCAACAGCGCATGGCTTTGATAAAAAAGGAAATCACGGCAGAGGTGAAACGCGCTTGGTACGACTGCCTCGCCTCCGCCGAACAGATGCGCCTCTGTGCCGCAGGCGACAGCATGGCCCAGGTGCTGCTGCGCACGGCCGCCCGGCACGCTTGCCGCCGAGATGCGCACGCAGTCCCTGCAAGCACGCTCCGCTTGGCAACTTGCCCTACGCCGCCTCACGTGGGTGTGCCGCAGCGAAGCCCCGCTCACGCCTGCCGAAACATCTTTCGGTAAAATCCAAATCAAGGAAACTGCTGCTGTTTCGCAAGAAAGGTTGCAGTTGCTCGACAACGCCGTGCAACAGAAGCGCGATGCGGTGAAAGTAGAGCGCAGCAAATTCTTCCCCGAACTATCCGTGGGCTATTCCCGCAAGAACAAAATGCCCTACAAAGGGTTGGACGCTTTCAGCGTCGGCATTTCCGTGCCTCTATTCTGCTTCCCGCAGAAAAGCCGCGTGAAGCAGGCGCAGGTGGAAGCGCGTATCGCCGAATGGGATGCCGAAGAACAGCGCACACAGTTGTCAATGAAGGTGGACGAACTGCGTCAGTCGCTCCTCCAAACCCGTTCCACCTTAGACTATTACGAGACCGCCGCCTTGCCCGAGGCCGAAGAGTTGCACCGCAGTGCCCTCGCGCTCTACAATGAGGGCGAAACAGCCGCAGCCGACTTGGTGCAAAGCCTCAAGGCGGCCCGCGACGTTCGTACCAACTACGTGGAAGCCGTGCGCCAATACAACGCCGCGCTCATCGAACTCGAACTTTACACGAATTAATCAGGGCAGGGCATAGGTTGCCCGCCTGGCTTGGCATGATTTTACCGGCTGATGCCCTGCGCCCAGTTTTCATCAGCAACTTTAATCCCCTTATCTGATAGTTTAAGGCAGAGAGTTTTTGCTCTCTGCCTTTCTTTTTTTTCTTTCTGCCTCATATTTTTTACTATCCTATAAGAAAGAGTTTGTTACAAACTTTCTAATATGTGTTACAAACTTTGTAATATATGTTACAAGCTTTGTAATATGTGTTACAAACTTTGTAACAAAAAATGTCTTATAGGAAAGGAAAAAATTATAGGGAGAAAGGAAAAATTATCTGCTTAATCGTAAGAAATTTTTCCCCAGAAGAAAATTATCTGTCCGGCGAGAAACCGAATTATCTTAGCACATAAAGCAGAAACACGCTTTTTTTCGTAACTTTGCGCAATATTAAATTCATATAGATAATACCCTATGAGAGTTTTTGCCCATAGATTTTTTCTTCTAACGCTTGCCTGCATGCTTTGCTTGGGCGCATCTGCCAAGAAGAAAGAGAAAGGAGTGTACCTCTTCGGTTACGGCACCGCGCTGCTCGATTCCACCGTTTATCTCTCCGCTCCCGTGTTTCTCGACAGCGCTACCATTGACCCTAAAACGAAGATAGTCCACTCAATTGTGCGCTACTCCAACCAGTTCCAGTCGTACGTAGAGGCTCTTTACCAGCCGCACGTGACGTGTGCCGTGTTCTATCACACCGACAAGGCGAAACTGGAAAAGCAATACCTTAAGATCCGCCGCCGCGTCAACAACGACAAGTCGCTCCGACTGACGGAAATTGCCGCCGAGGAATTTAAATTCGT
>SFPF01000111.1 GCA_004552155.1 Bacteroidales bacterium | reverse complement strand
TTGATCATACCCACCTGGGGGCCGTTGCCGTGGGCGATGACCACCTCGTTGCCCTCGGCGATCAGGTCCACGATGGCCTTGGCGGTTTTGCTGACCAGGGCCAGCTGCTCGGCGGCGGTGCTGCCCAGGGCGTTGCCGCCCAGGGCGATGACGATGCGTTTGGACATAGTGCTTTTACCTCTCAATAATCAGAATAAGCGGGGATAGCGGGGGCAAAAACGCCCCCGCTGTAGTTTTACCGGATTCAGAAGGATTTACGCTGCTCCTTGCCCTCGTCCATGGCCATCAGGGCGCGGACGGGATCCTTCACCTGGGCCAGGAAGATCATGGCGGCGATGATATAGGGCTTGTAGGAAGCTTCCTTATACAGGGGGGTGCGGTAGCGGTCAAACACGGAGGCCTCTACCTCGCCATCCTTGCAGGAAACATCGTTGATGTCGGCAGGGAGGCAGTGGAGATACAGGGCCTTACCGTCCTTGGTGGTCTTCATCAGTTCCTCGGTGCAGCACCAATCCTTGTGATCGGCGTTCTGGGCCAGCAGTTCCTTTTCCAGAGCCTTGATGCCGTCGGCGTCGCCCTCAGCGTACAGATTAGTGCGCTTCTCCATGGCGGCGAAGGGAGCCCAGCTCTTGGGATAGACGATATCAGCGTCCTTGAAGGCCTCGGCCATGGAGTTGGTCTTGGTGAAGGAACCGCCGGTCTTGGCGGCGTTGGCCTTGGCGACCTCCTCCACCTCGGGCATGACCTCGTATCCCTCGGGGTGAGCCAGCACCACGTCCATGCCGAAACGGCTCATCAGGCCGATGACGCCCTGAGGCACGGAGAGGGGCTTGCCGTAGGAGGGGCTGTAAGCCCAGGTCATAGCGATCTTCTTGCCCTTCAGGTTCTCCACGCCGCCAAAGTGGTGAATGATGTGCAGCATGTCGGCCATGCACTGGGTGGGGTGGTCAATATCGCACTGCAGGTTGACCAGGGTGGGCTTCTGCTCCAGAACGCCGTCCTTGTGGCCCTGGGTCACGGCCTCGGCCACTTCCTTCTGATAGGTGTGGCCCTTGCCGATGTACATATCATCACGGATGCCGATGACGTCAGCCATGAAAGAGATCATGTTGGCAGTCTCACGGACAGTCTCGCCGTGAGCAATCTGGCTCTTGCCCTCGTCCAGATCCTGGACCTCCAGACCCAGCAGGTTGCAGGCGGAGGCAAAGGAGAAACGGGTGCGGGTAGAGTTGTCCCGGAACAGGGAAATGCCCAGACCGGACTCGAAGATCTTGGTGGAGATGTTGTTCTCGCGCATATAGCGCAGGGCATCCGCCACGGTAAAGACGGCTTCCAGCTCGTCATCGGACTTGTCCCAGGTCAGGAAGAAGTCACCCTCGTACATCTCTTTGAAGTTCAGGGCGTTCAGCTTGTCGATATATTTCTGCAGAGTAGCGTCCATGATAATTGGCTCCTTTATAAATCTATATTTTGTAATTTGTGAGAAAAGGTCTGAAACGGTTTCTGTGCGAATTACTGAATGTCGTTGTTGGTCTTGCCGGCCCGGAACTGGGAAACATCGGCAGTCTTGTTCTCATCCTTGTACAGACCGGGCACGGCGGCGTACAGGGCGGCGCAGGTCACAAGATCCTGCTTCCAGGTGATCTCATTGGGGGCATGGGCCTGAGACTCCGCCCCGTGCCGTAGCCCACGGCGAGGCCGTCGATGAGCAGGGCGGGAGAGTCGGGAGAGACCGAAAGCATTTATGCCAATTTGCGTTTCAGAATGGCAGAGGCGCGTTCCAGTGCCACGTTGATATTGGGACAGATATGGTCCTTGCCGAGCAGGTGGTAGAAGCCCGCGTGTTCCAGCACCTCGTGCACCTTAGGCTGCACGCCCGAGAGCACGATGTGCGTGCCTTCCCGGTGGCTCATCTCGCAGAGGTTCTGCAAGTTGTGGATACCCGTGGAGTCGATAAACGGCACGCGGCGCATACGGATGATGCGCACCTTGGGGTGGCGGTTGAAACTCGTCATCAGGTCCTCGAACTTATTGGCGATGCCGAAGAAGTACGGGCCGTTGATTTCGTATACCTCCACACCGTTGGGGATAATGAGGTGTTCCTCGTGCACCTCCGCATCGGTCTCTTCGTTCGGGTCGATTTCGTCGGCAATCACCTTAATCTGCGTTGTCTCCGCCATGCGTCGCATGAAGAGCAGGCAGGCGATGAGCAGACCCACCTCGATGGCAATCGTGAGGTCGAAGATAACGGTGAGCAGGAAGGTGATAATCAGCACCGTGATGTCGCTCTTCGGGTTTTTCATCAGTTGGAGGAATGTGCGCCAGCCGCTCATGTTGTACGACACGACCACCAGCACGCCGGCGAGGCACGCCATGGGAATATAGGCGGCGAGCGGCATCAGCAGCAAGAAGATGAGCAGCAGTACCACGGCGTGGATAATGCCGGCCACTGGCGTGCGGCCGCCGTTGTTGATGTTCGTCATCGTGCGGGCAATGGCACCCGTACAGGGAATGCCGCCGAAGAGCGGCGTGCAGATGTTGGCAACGCCCTGGCCGATAAGTTCCTGATTGCTGTTGTGGTGGTCGCCGCACACACCGTCGGCCACCGTGGCGGAGAGCAGCGACTCGATGGCGCCCAGCACGGCAATCACCATCGCCGTGGGCAGCAGCGACTTAACGCCCTCCCACGAAATGTCGGGCACCGTGAGGGGCGGGATAACGGCCTTGATTTCGCCGAAACTGTCGCCGATGGTCGTGATGTGCATGCCGTCGGCATAGGCATTGATGAAATACACGCCCACCGTCATCAAGATAATCGCCAGAAGCGAGCCGGGTATCTTTTTCGATACCTTTGGCGTGAGGGCGATGATGAGTATGCTCAGCACGCCGATGCCGGCAGTGAGCCAGTCGATCGTGCCGATATGCTCGAAATAGAGTGCCCATTTCGCGAGGAAGTCGCCGGGCATCTTGCCCGGTATCGCCAGTCCGAGGAGGTCTTTTACCTGCGTGGTGAAGATGGTGAGGGCGATACCGCTCGTGAAGCCCACCACGATGGGGTAGGGGATAAACTTAATGATGGTGCCGAGGCGGAAGAGTCCCAGTAGGATAAGGAACACGCCGGCGAGCATCGTGGCTATCATCAAGCCCGACAGACCGAGCTGCGGATTGCTTACGATGCCGTAAATAATAACTATGAATGCGCCCGTAGGGCCGCCAATTTGCACGCGGCTGCCGCCGAGGGCGGATACGAGGAAACCGCCGATGATGGCGGTGAGAATGCCCTGCGAGGGCGATACGCCCGAGGCGATACCGAAGGCAATGGCAAGGGGCAGCGCCACAATGCCGACAATCAGGCCCGACATGAGGTCGGCCATGAATTTCTCTTTGTTGTAATGCCGCAGGTCTTTGAAAAGGCGCGGCGCAAATACAGAGTTCTTCATAACTGCTTTGTTCTACTTATCCTTATATATTGGCTTCTTTCTTCTAAGAAAGTGCAAAGTTAAACATAATTTTGCGTTTATCCCTTGTTTTTATAGTTTCCGCTTGGCAGGCTCCTATTGATGAATGAAGTCTCGGATTGCCACTACCGCTTTTCCGCTAATCGGCACGAAGCGTTGGTAGTCGGCAGGCACGGCCTGCTTTTCGAGCGGGCGCATGAGGTGGTCGGCTTCGGGCAAGAATACGAAATGGGCGCGGGGATTGCCGCGCAGGGCTTCCTGATAGAGGGAAAAGTCGGCGGCGGTGACCTGATAGTCGTTGCCGCCTTGCAGGAAGAGCATCGGGGCTGCGGGATTGTAGGCAGAGGCCATGGCGCGGTAGTCGGCGGGCAGTTTGTGCCACATGCTTTCTGCCGTGCTGTCGGCTTGTGCCGCTGTCATGCCGCCTTGCGATGCCAAGTGGCGCAACTGCTCGCGCAGCAACACGTCGAGCGTCCGCGCCGGTGCAGCCAGCATCACGCAGCCTGCCGCCTTTCCGCTGCGGGCCGCTATGCGCGGGGCGAGCATGGCGCCCTGGCTGTGCCCCACCACGTAGATGCGCTGCGGGTCAATGCCGGCAGTATGGCGCAGTAAATCTATTGCGCAAACGGCATCGTCCACCGTTTCAACGTCGTAGTCTAACTTGCCGCCCGAAATTGAGGCGGTCTCTGCGCGGTAAACGTAGGTGCGCTTGTCGTAGCGGAGCGAGGCGATGCCTGCGGCGGCGAGGCTGTCGGCAAGATCGCGAAAAAGGCGGTTGGGGCCGATGGTTTCGTCGCGGTCGTTCGGGCCGCTGCCGTGTACGAACACCACTGCGGGCACGGGGCGCTTAGCCGTTGCACCGTGTGGCAGAACCAGTGTGCCGGGCAGTTGCACCTTGCCGTTTTTCACGGTCGCCTCACGCGCATCGCCGGCAGGGAACGATGCGTGTTCCCTTGCCGGCGATGCATTTTTCGAGTTGTTTATGTTGTCAGATGTCTCGCTGCCTGCGGGCGGCGCGGCGGCAGGCGGGGCGGGTGCGAAGAAGAGGCCGGCGATGCGCCCTTCGGCATCGAAGGTGACGGTCATAATCAGCGCGGCGCGCTCAAATTCCAGGCGTTTTTGGCAAATGGCATAGGGCGGCTGATCCTTCTGCTGCCATGCCGCGCTGCCCTGCAATGCGCCTGCCTGCATTTCCAACTGTTGCCAAATGGCGTTGTAGCTTTCTGCTTTCAGCTGCCCCTGCACCTGCGGCGTTGAGGCTGCATAGAGGCTGTCGCCGCAGCCGTTTTTGAGTTGCCGCAGCACGTTTTCCGCCGCCGCTGTCCTATCAGTCGATTGGGCGAAGAGGTTTCCGGCCTGCGCTATGAGCAGCAGGAGCAATAGATATAAAGAGCGTTTCATGATTGTTCAGGTTGTTTTCTTATAAACCACAAATCCGAGCAGAAGGAAAATCAGGATAATCGCGCCGTAGGCTATGCCTGTGGTAACGGTGATGCTGCGGGGGCGGAACTCTGCCGTAACCACGTGTTTGCCGGCAGGCACTTTGAGGGCGCGTAGCACGTAGTTGACTCTGCCGAACTCTGCTTCCTTGCCGTCGATTGCCACCGTCCAGCCGGGATAATATATTTCGGAGAATACGGCCACGCCGCCCTTTTCGCTCTCCACCTCGTATGTGAGTTGGTTGGGCGCGTAGGCGGTAAGGCGCACGGTGCCCGAGCCGAGCGCAGTGCCGTCGAGTTCCGGCTTGAAGCGTTCGTCGGCCACGGCGGCGCGCTTCGTGTCCAATTTGCCTAAGGCCTGGATTTCCGCATCGGCATTCTTCACAAACGAGAGTTTTTCTACAAACCACCCGTTGCCATTGGCGTAGGGGTTGAGTATGGGAATGGCGGAATTGCCAGAGCCGAAGATGAAATATTTTGTGTTGAGCATGTTCAGCATCGGGGCGATGGAGTCGCCGTTCACCTGCTGCATGTCGCCTTGCGCCTCACCGGCAAAGGTTGCCAGTTCGCGGTTGAGGTGGAAGTCGATGAGGTCTTGGTAGCGATGGAGCTTGGCAGCGTGGTAGCCGCCGATGCTCTTGTGGTAAAAGGACGTGGCGTTGCTCGTTTCGTTGAACGGATTGCCTGCGCCGAGGTTTGCCACGCGGTAGTGTCCCTTGTCTTTCAAGATTTCCTCATCGGCGGGCGTTTTGGCGTAGCCGTCAAGCTGCTGCACGGGGTCGGCGAAACTTTGCTCGTTGAGGTATTTCTTGTCCTCCGTCCAGAGGTCTGCCAGGCAGAGCACCATCAGTATGCCCACAGCCGTCCAGCCTTTAAGTACTTTTCGGGAGAAAAGCCACAGCGCAACGACGGCAGCAATGATAAACAGGGCGGAGCGCAACGCCGAAGCGGAGAGCAGCGCGTGGTGCAGGCGCGTCACGGCATCTGAGTAGCCTTGTACGAAGTCGGCGGGGAAGCCGCCCGCGCTCATCTGCGCGAACATCTCGGCATCGTTTTCCGAAAGGCACGAGCCTGCCACAGAGGGCCATATCCACAGCACGAGGCACAGCCCGAGGGTGCTGATGAGGGCGGCGGGCAAGCCGATTTTCTTTTCGATGGGCGCGTTCTTCCACGTCGTGAAGTCGGCGAGGGAGGGATTGCGGAATATCTCCAAGAGGCAGAGTATGGCGAGTGCAGGCATGGCAAATTCCACTACTACCAAGGCGGAAGAAACCGTGCGGAACTTGCTGTACATGGGCAGGTGGTCGATGAAAAAGTCGGTGACGAGCGGGCTGTTGTGCCCCCAGGCGAAGAGCAGGGCGAGCATTGTGGAGAGGAGCAGCGCCCATTTTATCGGGCCGCGCACGTAGAACAGCCCGAGGATAAAGAGGAAGCACACGATGGCGCCGGCATACACCGGCCCCACGGTCATCGGCTGGTCGCCCCAGTAGAGCATGATGCCCGGCGGGTAGGCCTGGATTTGCTCCTGCTGGAAAATCTGCTGCGTCTGCCCTGCGCTTTCGTAGAGTTCCTGATAGCCGGGCATCGTCTCCACGCCGGGCACGTCGATGATGCTCGTAGAGCCGCCGCCCTTATAGCCGGGCACGAGGAGCGTGAGGGTTTCGTCGATGCCGTAGCTCCAAGCGGTGATGTAGCTGCGGTCGAGGCCGTCGGTCGCCTTTTCTTTCTGCACGCCGCGCGGCGTGATGGTGAGTTCGCTCTTGCCGCGCATGGATTCCTTGGCGTAAGTGTAGGTGTGGTAGAGGTTAGGCAGATTGGCCGCCACGCCGAGCAGTCCTGCCACGAGTGCCACGGCCGCGCCCTTCAAGAAGGCAGGCAGCGTGCGGTTCACAAGGGCATAGATGCCGTAGCAAAGCACGAGGAAACCGATGACGAAGAGGAAATAATAGGTCATCTGCACGTGGTTGCTCAACACTTGGAAAGCGGTGAAGAGTGCCGTGACGGCCGCGCCGCTCCAATATTTCCCCCTCATGCAGAGCACCACGCCGCCGATGGTGGGCGGAATGAAAGCGAGCGTGAGGGCTTTCCACAAGTGGCCGGCAGAGATGATGATGAGGAAATAGGAGGAAAATCCCCACATCAGCGCACCGAGCGCGGCCGTGAGCGGGCTGATGCGCCGCTCTTCCGTGCTCATGGAGCGCAGCATGATGTAGAAGCCGAGGAAGTAGAGGAACACGAAGCTAATGGCGGGAAACCAATAGTGCAGCCCGAGGCCGTAGATGTTCTGTACTTTTTCGAGGAAGTCGGACGAACTGTACGACGGCGAGGTTTGGAAGGTGGGCATTCCGCTGAACACGGCGTTGCTCCAGCGCGAGGTTTCGCCGTCGTGCGCGGCGCGGTATTCTCGCTGCTCTTGCCCGAGGCCGATCGATGCCAATGAGTCGTGGCCGCCCAGCACGAGCCCCTCGCTCATCGGTTTGAGGAAATAAACGGTGCTTACCAGCACAAAAAACAAGACCGCGAGCGCGTCGGGCCAAGCCTTTTGAAAAATTTTCTTGAAGTCCATATATATAATATTGTGTATTGTTGTTTCTGCATTATTCCGCCGGCATGCTCTCCTGCCCGTAAGCGTCGATGGCCGTCACGGCGTAGCGGCTGTGGAGCAGCGCTGGGAGGGCGGGATGTACGGCGAAAGAGGTGCTGTCGATATGGTGTGCCAAGAGGCGGTTGCCGCGCAGGCTGTCGATGCGGTAGATGTTATAGCGCACGGGGGCGGCGTGCGGCACGGGCTGCCACGAGAGCAGCAAGCGCTTGCCTTGCCGTTGCTTCTTCACGGCGGGCGGCGGGGGCGGCGGGCAATCGGCGGGGGCTTTGATGG
>SFPF01000110.1 GCA_004552155.1 Bacteroidales bacterium | reverse complement strand
ATCATGATGGCGATGGACATCTCCACGAGCATGATGGCGCAAGACGTTAGGCCCAACCGCCTCACCGTGGCGAAAGAGGTGGCATACGACTTCATTTCCAACCGCCCGAACGACAACATCGGTCTGATGCTCTTCGGCGGCGAGGCCTTCTCGCAATGTCCCCTCACGACCGACCACGCCACGCTGCTCGGCATGTTCCGCAGCGTCACCTGCGACTGGCAGGCGCAGGGCATCATTGCCCCGGGCACCGCCATAGGCATGGGCATTGCCTCATCGGTGGCGCACCTTGAGCGCAGCAAGGCAAAAAGCAAGGTCGTTATTCTCCTGACGGACGGCGAGAACAACGCCGGCGACATCTCGCCGCTCACCGCCGCCGACATCGCCAAGAAATGCGGTGTGCGCGTTTACACGATTTTGCTCGGCGTAGACGGCAGCAAGCAGAAAGTACCTGTGGCGCAGTTGCCCGACGGCGAGGTGTACCAAGCCTCGGTTGAGACCCACAACTCTCCCGCCACGTTGCAGGAGATTGCGCAGACCACGGGCGGCGTGTTCTATCAGGCAAGCACGAAGAAGGGCCTGCAAGAGATTTACCAGGACATCGACCGCCTCGAAAAGACCAAACTCCGCGTGCAAAACTACGACCGCCGCTATGAAGCCTATGCGCCGTTTGCCATCGGCGCGTGCGTCGCCCTTTTGCTCGAACTCCTGCTCGGCATCACGTGGTTCAGGAGAATGCCGTAGGGGGAAAGGGAAACAATTCGGTTCTTTAGATAAAAACCAAATAAAACAGCTTGTTCTGTGTGGGCTATCGCTTGCCTTATCTGATAGTCCCCGAGTCTGAAAGTCTGTCGACTTTCGTCTCGCGTCCTATCAGACAAGGCGGCGGTCGGTTCCCGCCCGCCCCACACAGAACAAGGAAAAAACCGGGAAAAACCCATACTCAATGGACAACAAATCAAGGTCTCACGGGTTTTTAATGGTTTTTACCTTGCGGCGTTTGAAGCGGGCGGGCACCGACCGCAGACGCTGGGATTAAAGACGAGCATAAGCCGAAAGGCTTTAATGCTCGGCGTTAAGACCGGCGGCGAAGCCCGCAGGGCTTCAAACGAAGCAAGATGTTTTTCATGGTTTTTATCCAAAACATTCGATAAACCAATCAACGCGTAATAACAATAACGAACTGCAAACAAACAATATGTTCCGCTTTCAAAATCCTGAATATTTCTACCTGATGGGCATTTTGCCCGCCATGGTACTCATATATATATGGAGCGCGTGGCGTGCCAACCGCCGCAGCCGCCTTTTCGGCGACAAAGAACTGGTGGAAAGAATGACCAAAAACCGCTCCCGCGTCCGCCCGCACATCAAGTTCGGCTTGCTGCTCCTCGCCCTCGCTGCTATCATCACCGCCCTCGCACGCCCGCAACTCGGACTTAGCAAGGAAACGGAAGAGAAAAACGGCATAGAGGTGGCGGTGATGCTCGACGTGTCCAACTCCATGCTGGCACGCGACGTCAGCCCCAACCGCCTCGAAAGGGCAAAGATGCTCGTGTCGAACCTCGTGGATAAGATGCAAAACGATAAGGTGGCCTTCGGCATCTTTGCCGGAGAGGCTTATCCCCAACTGCCCATCACGCAAGACTACGCTTCCGTGAAAATGCTGCTCAATGCGCTCAACACGGACGCGGTGACCCTGCAAGGCACCAACATCGCCGCCGCCATCGAACTGGCTTCGCGCAGTTTCACCGACAACAAGCAGGTGGGCAAGGCTATCCTGCTCATCACCGACGGCGAAGGGCACGAGGGCGGCGCAGAAGAGGCGGCGAAACAGGCGGCAAAGGACGGGCGCAAAGTTTACGTGCTCGGCATCGGCAGTACCTCGGGCACAGAAATCCCTACCTCGGAGGGCTACATGACCGATCGCGACGGAAACGTGGTGCGCACCGCGCTCAACGAACAGATGTGCCGCGAAGTGGCGAAAGCCGGCGACGGCGTTTATATCCACATCGACAATTCGAACATTGCGCAGAATCAACTCGCGGCAGAACTCGACCAACTGCAAAAAGTGTCGTCATCGACGAGTTATGACACCTACGACGAGCAGTTTCGCGCCTTTGCCCTCATCGCGCTCCTGATTTTAGTCATCGAGTTCTACATCTTTGAGGCGCAGAACCCGTTTTACAACCGTTTCAAACTCTTCAAAAAGCAATGACACGCCTTTACCGTATATTTTTTGTTCTAATCCTTGCCGCCTGCGCCCTTGATGCCGCCGCGCAGACGCAGCAGTGGAAACTCATGCACCAAGGCAACCGCGCACGCGCGGGCGCATTTCAACCTCGGCGACACGTATCTGGCGAAAGGCGACATGAAGGCCGCTATGGCGGAATACGACTCCGTGGTCAGCCTTGAAAAAAATGCTGTAGTAAAGGGCATGGCGTTCCACAATAGGGGCTACATCTATCAAAAGCAGGCCGGCACGAATGCCAAGGAGAAGCAGAAACTTTTGCGCAAGGCCATCGAGGAATATAAGAACGCCCTGCGCCTGCGTCCCAACGACGACGGCACGCGCTATAACCTCGCCCTGTGCCAAAAGCAACTCCGCGACGACCAGAACAAGCAGAGCCAACAGCAGCAACAGCAAAAGCAGCAGCAACAGCAGCAAAGCAAGGAGGAACAAAAGGATCAGAAACAGGACGACCAAAAGTCGCCACAGCAGCAACAGGATAACAAACAGGAACAGAAAGACCCTGCCACCGAACAATATCTTAATCTCTCGCGCCAGGCAGAAAAACGCGCGTTGGAAAAGATTAAGAACGGACAGCCCGTGCATCGCGGCCTCGATAAGAATTGGTAAAAACTTGCCCTAAAAGCAACTCTACAATATGAACAAGCGACTATTCGCCTTAATCCTCACAATGTCACTCACCTGCGCAGCCTTTGCGCAGAAATTCGAAGCCCAGGTGGAAAACCTCGGCAAATACTATCGCCTAAGCTTTACGGTCGCGTCGAAAGATGCGGAACATTTCACGCCTCCCTCGCTTGCAGATTTTGAAGTGTTGAGCGGTCCGGCACAGTCGTCGTACAGCAGCGTGCAGTTCGTCAACGGAAAAGTTTCGCACAGCGAATCCCTGAGTTTCACCTATATTATTCGCCCCAAGAAAAACGGGCAAATCACCATCGGCCCGGCTTCCGTTTCGGTGAACGGCAAGACGCTGCGCTCCAACTCCGTGAGCCTCACTGCCACGCAGGCATCGCAATCTTCCGGCGGCAGGAGCGGCAAAAATCAAAGCGGCGGAATGGTTGAGTCGTCGGGCGTGCAACAAAGCGGAACGCCTGTAACGCAGCGCGACCTCTTTATCGACGTCACGCCCACACGTACCACCGTTTACGAACAAGAAGCAGTGCTTCTCACTTATCGCATTCACGTGCGCCTCGGTGTGGGCTTGGCCAACACGACCCTCACGCGCCGCCCCGATTTCAAGAACCTCATCTCGCAGGAAATACCAATCAGTATCTCGTATTCCCGCAGAAAGCCGGTGCGCTCACAATTCCCGGCTTGTCGTTCGACTGCACCGTTATCCAGCAGGACAATTCGCTCGACTTCGCCGACGCGTTTTTCAATGGCGGGGGCAGCATCGGCGTTCAGGTACAGCGCAGCGTCAAGCCGCTGACACTGACCGTAAAGGAACTGCCTAAGCCGAAACCAGCCGCATTCTCGGGCGGCGTGGGACGCTTCAGCGTGAAAGGCGAACTGCTTTCGCCGGAACTGCGCACCAACGAACCTTGCACGTACCGCATCACCGTGGAAGGCACGGGCAACATGAAACTCATTGCCACGCCGAGCGTCACCTTCCCCAAGGATTTCGACGTTTACGATCCCAAGACTGAGGAACAAACTGAAGCAACCTCGGAAGGACTGAAAGGCAAACTGACATTCGACTATACCTTCGTGCCGCACAACAAAGGCGACTACGAAATCCCCGCCGTGGACTTCGTTTATTTCTCGCCCGAGGAAAACCGCTACGTCACGCTTTCCACAAAACCGACCAAACTCCACGTGCTGCAAGGCACGCGGTCCGCAGAAGATGCCGAGCGGGAAATGGAACTTAGAAATTGCGACATACGCCCCATCATAGCGGAAGCCGACGCGCAGTCGGAGAGCGTACTGGCTTGGGGCAGCCTGATATATTGGATCTTACACCTCCTGCTGGCGTTCATCGCGTTCGTCGCCATTAAGGCCGTGCGCAAATATATGGCCGCCGAGGCAGACACCGTGGGCCGCAAGCGAAGTAAAGCTATCCGCACAGCCCGCAAGCGCATCGACGCGGCCCGCAGGCAGTTGCAGGCAGGCGAGGCCGTCCCCGCCATAGGCGCATTGCGCCAAGCCCTGACCGGCTACGTGGCAGATACGTTCAACCGTCCCGAGGCTGAGCTGACAAAGGAAACGATGTCAGAGCTGCTGCAAACGAAAGGCATTGCCCAAGACACAATCGAGCGGTTCGCAAAAATGATTGCCGGCTGCGACTTTGCCCGCTACGCACCTCAGGCGCAGGCTGCCACTATGGCGGAGGAACTCTTTGCCGAGGCAGAAAATATTATGAACGATCTGGCATAAACCTTCAAGCAACTTAGCATTATGAAACGCATCCTTCTGATATCTTCCTTACTTACAATTTTCATTGCCGGCTTTGCCCTCAACGCCGACTCGCTCTATCTGCAAAAAGACTATATCGGCGCGATGAAAGGCTACGAAGCGCAGTTGAAAGAAACGCCTTCGGCACGCCTTTTCTATAATCTCGGCAACTGCCATTACCGCTTGAACAATTACCCGAAAGCAGTGCTCAACTACGAGCGTTGCCTCAAACTCGATCCTTCCTGCAAGGACGCGCAGTTTAATCTCGAACTCATTCGCACGAAGTTGCCCGACCGCTTTGCGGAGAAGAGCGAAATGTTCTTCGTGCGCTGGTATCAGCAGACATTGCAGGCACACAGTGCCACGGAATGGGGACTTATGGCCTTGCCGGCTTGGGCACTGACGCTCGTGCTCTTTGCCCTTTATCTCTTGCTGCGCAGCCCGTGGCAACGCCGCCTTAGTTTCGCGCTCTTTATCCTCAGCCTGCTCTTCACGCTCACGCTCCACGTCTTCGCCGCCGTGCGCAACCATCAGACGAAGACGGAGGTACGCGCCGTGCTCATGCAATCTACCGATACTTTCACGCAGCCAGCCCTGACTTCAAAGAAGGACCGCGCCCTGCACGAGGGCACGGCGTTCACTGTCACCGACACTTTTAGTAAACAAGTAAACGAGTAAACAAGTAAACAAGACAGAAATGTCGTGCAAGCGAGCGCAATTAAGTTTACTTAAATTGCCGAGCGCAGCCGACATTATGCAAATGTCTTGCTAATTTATATTTTACATGAGAAACTTGTCTCGTCTACTCGTTTACTTGTAAACTCGTCTACTAATAAAAGAACAATTAAGAATATGCTCTCCGCCCGCTTCTCTCCCAACGACCGCATGTGCGACATCATCAGCCAAGAGTTCCACCTTCTACAGATGATGTGCCGCTTCGGCATTCCCCTCGGCGTGGGCGAAAAAACGGTGAGCGAGGTATGCGAGGCGGCAGGCGTGCACACGCCCACTTTCTTGGCTGTCGCCAATTTCATGAGCAACGGCACGGCCGATACCATCAAGGATGTGTCGGTCAAAGCACTATTTCCTGAACTTCCAACTGCCCACTATCCGCCGCAAACTCCTCGAAGCCATAGACTGCTCGGGGCAAGACCACGTGGCACTGCTCATTCTCAAATTCTTCGACGAATATATGGGCGACGTGAGGGCGCACATGACCTTTGAAGACAAAAAAGTGTTCACCTACGTGCGCGGCCTCTTGTCGGGCGTACGCCCCGACAACTACTCGATTTGCCGTTTCTCCAAGAGCCACGTCGGCGTAGACAAGAAACTGCAAGAACTCAAAAACATCATCATCAAATACTACCGCCCGCAGGCCACCGGCACGGACGAACTGATGAATATGCTGCTCTTCGACATCGTGTCGTGCGAGAACGACCTGCGCAAGCACTGCGAACTGGAAGATGCGCTCTTTGTTCCCGTGGTAGAGCAACTGGAAACGGAAGTGGAGCAGCAACCTGCCAGCAGTCTCGGCAAGGCAGAGGAAAGCGGCAAGGCAGATGCCGAAGCCCTTTCGGAACGAGAGAAAGAAATCGTGCATTACGCCGTTTGCGGACTGACGAATAAAGAAATTGCGGCGCGTCTCTATATTTCTTTCAATACAGTCTTGACGCACCGCAAAAACATTTCGCGGAAATTAGATATCCATTCGCTCGCCGGCCTCACGATTTACGCCATCGCCAACGGCATCGTGGATATCGACGAAGTGAAGAAATAACCGTTTTACCTGTTCCAAGTTTTTCTAAGAAGCCTTTCCCTGATTTTCTAAAACGGTTATCATCAACCTTATCTCCTCATAACTTATCTCTTCGTTCAAGGCCTCGTAGATTTCCTTGAACCGCGACTTTGTGCCGTCGGGCAAACGGTTGATGCAGTCGGCGATACGCCTCTGCCGCTCGGACGGAATGAGTTCGGAAAGGGGCAGAAGACCTTTTGCGACGCATTGTCCGAGATGTCCCATTATGGTGGAAATGGCGAGGCTGCGGGCATCGGCGATTTGCTGGGGCGCAAGGCCGGCATTGTATAGGTTGAACGTCACTTCCACAGTATCGGGTTTCTTTTCCTTCGGTTTCTTCGGTGCTTTGGCCTTAGGCTCTTTTTTCACCTTCTCTTTCTTTGCAGATTTTTTGCGCGGGGCGGCAGGCTCTGTGCCGTCGGCGGCGAGCGTGAAACGTGTGCGGGCTTCCTGGTAGACGGACATCTCAAATCCTTTCTGCGCCACAAAACGCATCAGTTGCGCTTTAATTTGCAAGAGTTCGTCGAGTTCCTCGCGAATGGCTGCATAGCGCTTTTTCAGTTCCTTATTTTCCGAAAGAAATGCCACGCTGCCGAGTTCCTTGATCAGCGTTTCGAGTTTTTCAGAAAAGTAGAACGCGCCCTTGCGCAGGCGTTCCTGCAACTCGGAGTTGGTTTCCGGCTTGCCGTTCTCGGCGAGCAGGCGCACATATTGCGGACGGAAGCGCAACGCCACGGCTTTGAGTTCCGCCTCGCACCGCTCCAAGATACTGCGGCAAAGGTCGATGGTGGCGCCTTGATTGCGATAGGCAAACTCTTCAAAGATGCGCAGCAGGCGCGCCAGGCGATGGCCAATCGGCACAAAGTCGAAGAGTTCGTCGAGCAGCGAAAGAGTGAACGCCTGCTGCATCTGCAGCAAACTGTCCGCGTTGGGCTGCGAGGCGGCGCATTGATCCTCGAAATCGCGCACCTGATTGTCCACAATGATAGCCTGCGGCGGTATCGGCGTGGTAAGCACAATGCCCCCGAGCGTGCGGCAACGGCTCAGCGCCACGTAAGTCTGGCCGTGGGCAAAGGCGGCGGAGGCATTGATCATCACGCGGTCGAACGTCAGGCCCTGGCTCTTGTGGATGGTAATCGCCCAAGCGAGTTTCAGGGGATATTGGCAAAATGAACCGTCCACTACTTCGTCCACCACCTTCGTTTCTTCGTTCAGTACGAAATGCGCATTGTTCCAAGTGTCGGGGGCTACGGAAATCGCTTCCTTGCTTTCGGCAGGGCGCACCAGCACCTCGCTGTCGGAGAGTGCCGTGACCGTACCGATCATACCGTTGTAATAGCGCTTTTCAGGGTCGTTTTTAACAAACATCACCTGTGCACCCTCTTTCAGTTCGAGTTCGTATTCCGTGGGATAAGAGAGTTCGGGAAATGTGCCCGTTACGGTGGCCGTGAACTTATGGCTCGGCGTTTCCAAGTCGGCGAGTTTTTGATAGTTAATGTCGTCGGCCTGCTTGTTGTGCGTAGTGAGGCGCACGTAATGCTCCTGTCCGTTCGGCTCAAATCCCGGCACGTATCTCTTATTCAGTTCATCGAGCGTGGCGGCATCGGCCTTGCCCTCGCGGATACGGTTGAGCAGGGAGATAAACGCCTCGTCGCTCTGTCGGTAAACGTGCTTGAGTTCAATCGTCACGAAAGAAGTTTGCTGCAATGCCTGCGCCCCGAAGAAGTAAGGCGTGGCGTAATACTGTTGCAGCAACGCCCGCTCGCTGTCCTTTACCACGGGCGGCAACTGCTGCAAGTCACCAATCATGAGCAACTGCACGCCGCCAAAGGGCTGGCTGCTGCGCCGCAGCATACGCAGGGCCGTGTCTACGGCATCGAGCAAGTCGGCGCGTACCATACTGATTTCGTCGATGACAACGAGGTCGAGGCTGCGTATCAGACGGAGTTTGCGCTTGGTGAGGCGCAGTTGCTCGCGGCTGAACGTGCTGCCGGGCACAAACGGCCCGAAAGGCAGTTGGAAGAAGGAGTGAATGGTCACGCCGCCGGCGTTGATGGCCGCGATGCCCGTGGGCGCGAGCACCACCATGCGCTTCGACGACTCTTCGCGCAGGCGACGCAGGAAGGTGGTCTTGCCCGTGCCGGCCTTGCCCGTGAGGAACAGGTGCGTGCCCGTGGTTTCTATAATGGTGCGCGCAAGGCGCAATTCTTCGTTGTGCATGGCAAAAATATAATGTCGTTATTAGTAGACGAGTTAACAAGTAAACAAGTAGACGAGACAGGAATGTTTTTTTAGTAGACGAGTAAATAATTATTTCATGAGTATCTTGTCTTGTTTTCTTTGAGATTTTCGGCTGCGCTCGGCATAGTTCGAACAAGTTCGGCTCTGCTCTCGCTTGCACGAAAATTTCCTCGTCTACTCGTTTACTAAAATCTTACAAATAAAAATCTTTGGTGAGAGCGGCGTATGCCTCGGAGCGGGCGTTGGAACCGTCGGCAGGCATCAGGGGCAACGTGTCGCAGACGGCGACTTGCGGAGCCGCGCCGAGCACAAACTGCAACAGTTCGCGCTTGGGCGGTTTGCCCTTGCGCGTCACCACAGACGTGCGGCGCATGAGCGAAAAACCATTGAGTATCGCCTCGCCCTTCACCTCTTTCAACGCCGCCGCAGGCACTATCAGCGCGAACGTTCCGCCCTGCCGCAGCAAACGGCGGGCGTGGACAAAGAGGGCAGCGAAGGAAAGGGCAGCCGTGTGGCGCGCTGCCGCGCGGGCGGCGCAAGGAGGCAGGAGTTCCTCTGTATGATAAGGAGGATTGGAAACGATGGCATCGAAAGCCTCGTCACTTTCCGGCTGATAATGGCACACATCGGCGCAGACCATTTCTATCCTTTCGGCGAAAGGCGAAGCAGCAGCGTTGCGCCGCGCCGCTTCCACCGCCTCAGGCACAATGTCGATGCCCACAATTCGGGATTCGGACAACCGCTGCGCCAGCATCAGGGCAATCAGGCCCGAGCCCGTGCCGATGTCGAGTACGCGGCGCGTTGCGGCATTGTCCACCTCCGCCCACGCGCCAAGCAGCACACCGTCCGTGCCGACTTTCATCGCACAGGCGGAATCGTCAATAGTGAACTGCTTGAAAGTGAACATAGAAAGAACGTTTTTAGTAAACAAGTAAACGAGTAAACAAGTAAACAAGACAGAAATGTCGTGCAAGCGAGCGCAATTAAGTTTACTTAAATTGCCGAGCGCAGCCGACA
>SFPF01000109.1 GCA_004552155.1 Bacteroidales bacterium | reverse complement strand
CGCAAAATTTGAGGACTCTTTATTTCCTTATTCGGTATAGCGGAGGCGGCTGTCAATTCGACATAATTTTCTTGTGATACTTTACCGTACATGAGCATTCGCACCCGGATTGTCGTTACCATATCCCTCCAGAAGATTGATAACGCCCCAAATGCCTAAGCCTGCTCCAAGAGCGATAACAAGGGTCTGCAATACGTTTACTGCGCTGTTGAAAAATGCCATATAATATCCTCACTTTCTGCCGCTTTGCGGCGATAAAAATTGTTTGTTTTTGGTTTTGGGTATGAAAAAAGCCGCCTGTGTTCGGCGGCTGCGTCCTCGCGCTGCTTAAACTGCTGCGGCGCGGCGGTATTCAGTTGTCATTTTTGTAAGGGTTGATACGCTGCGGCTTCCTGCCACGCTCCAAGTAGGGGCGCGTACCATATAGCCCGTGTTTACAGTTCGGATAGATTACCACCTCCCTTTACGGTGCTGCGTCCTCCTGTACGTCGATTTCGTAGTAGTCAAATACTTCGTCCGGCTTTACGATAGCGGGGCGGCGTTTGATATGCTTTTCCATGTCAAAGGCGTTTTTCGGGTCTGCGTCGGACAGGTACTTGTATTTCGGGTGCTTCGTGATGTCGTACTTATCAGAGAAGAACGGGTCTTTGCCTAACTTCTGATAGTTCAGCCCATGCGAAAGCTCCCGCCCTCTGGTTTCGGAAGTGTTGAAGCTGTCAATCGTTTCTTTGCCTAAGATTTCCGATATTTCTTTGAGCGTCGTTTTTTCCTTGCCGCCCAAGAAAAGGGTCGTGTCGCAGTTGCCGACTATGGTATCGGCGTTGTCCTTGTAGATTGCCTTTAGCTGCGACTGTGATTGCAAAATAATAGAAGCCGATATTTCGCGGCTTCGTATGGTCGCTATGAGCTTTTCAAACTTCGGGATTTGACCGATATTCGCAAATTCATCTAACAGGCAGCGCACATGAACAGGCAGCCGCCCGCCGTAAACATCGTCGGCTTTGTCGCATAACAAGTTGAAAAGCTGCGTGTAGAGAATGGAAACAACAAAATTGAAAGTGTCGTCGGTGTCGGAGATGATAACGAACAATGCCGTTTTTCTATCTCCCAAAGTGTCAAGCTCCATTTCGTCGGTTTCCATGAGTTCGCGCAGTTCCCGTATGTCAAAGGGGGCTAACCTTGCGCCGCAGGAAATAAGGATTGACTTTGCCGTTTTGCCTGCCGCAAGTTTGTACTTCTTGTACTGCTTGACCGCAAAATGTTCCGGGTCTTTTTCTTCCAGACGTTCAAACATGAGGTCTACCGGGTTCTTAAAGTCCTCGTCGTCCTCGCGGGCTTCCGACGCATTTATCATTTCAAGCAGCGTCGTAAAGTTCTTTTCCTCGTCGGGGGCTTCGTACCAGATATAGCCGATAAGCGCGGTATAGTAGAGCTTTTCAGCTTTTACCCAAAAATCCTCGCCGGATTTCTCCCCGTCGCCTTTGGTGTTGGCGATAATGGTATTGACTAACTTCAAAATATCCTTTTCGCTCCGCAGATAGGCAAAGGGATTGTATTTCATGGATTTTTTGAAGTTAATCGTATTCAGCACTTTGATTTTGTACCCGCCCCGCTGTAAGAGCTTCCCGCACTCGATTAAGACGGTGCCTTTCGGGTCGGTAACAACATAAGAACTGTGCATTTGCATAAGGTTGGGCTTTACGAAAAAGCGGGTCTTGCCGCTGCCGGAACCGCCGATAACAAGAATGTTTTTGTTTCTTGCATACTTCGGCTGCTTCGGGCGGCTGCTCATCATCAGCCTTTCGGTCTGCGTCAGCAGCACATTATTTTCAAATACAGGGTCGATATACGGCTTTATATCCTCCGCGCCGCCCCAACGTGCAGAACCGTATTCCATGCCTTTTCGGTACTTCTTCGCGTTCTTGCCTTTCATGTAAACGGCAAGCCGGATAATGACCGCCCCCGCAATGCCGATAAGCAGATCGGCGGGGTGCAGGCTCGGCGCGATACTGGAAAAGGCGGCGGCAAAGCCCGTCCCAAGCTGCAAGAGCTTTTCGCTTGCGTCTGCGCCGGGGGTAAGGCGTATTGCTGCGCCTATCTTGTCAAACAGATAGACAAAGAGCAGATAGGGCAGGTTGAGGATAAGCAGCTTTTTGACTTCCTGCTTCATAGCGATACCTCCCTGTCCTTGTTCTTTACCTTGTCCCGCTGCGCGTTCAAGCCCGCCGCCTTTTCTTTCAGAGAGGAAAGCAGCTTGCGGATAGAGGGCTTTTTCTCCTGTGTCAGCTTCTTTGCGGAAAACTCCTTAAAGGCTGCGGTCAGCACGTCAGCGTCGCGGCCTTTGAAAAACACAAGGTAGCGGGGCGGGTTTTCCGTCGTGTCCTTTTTCAGCGCAAAGTCGATACCGTACTTTTTCGCCGTACTCTCAAAGGCTTTGATATTGCCCTCGGTAATCTCAATGTTGGAAACTCCCGCGTTCTGCTTCATAAGCTGCTTTAAGGTCTGCTTGCCCTGCGGCGTTTTGTCTTTCTGCTTCTTCATCTGTGCAAGCAGCGTTTTCATAGCCTTTTGAAGTGTCTGCGCGGTCAGCTTCCCGGTCTTGATGTAAAGGGCTATGGTCTTTTCGTTGATTTCATCTTGCATTTACCGTCCTCCTTTCGCGGTAGTCTGATAGTGTTAGGGTGGTACGCCGCTGCGGTAGCCGCCCATAAGCTTTAGATACGGACGCGCAAGCCGTTCAAATCCTCGGCGCGGATACCCACAAGGTACCATTCCTGCGCCGCGCTCATTTCAATGCGGGTCGGCTTCCATTTGCCGCCTGTGAATACGTCGAAACACTCTCCGCAATGCAAGCCGCCGTAATAGTCGGCAATGTCAAAGCGAATGTCGTAGCGGTCGGTCTGTTCGTCAAAAATCAAAGCTCCTGTTTTCTGTGCCATGTGGTAATCCTCCTTTAGATTTTGCCTGTCGCCATGTCGTGAGCGACAAGAGCGGTATAGTAGCTGTCAATGGTATTCGGCGCATTGAACAGCACCGCTTTAAGGTACTGTTTGATGTTGCGGATTTTGGTGGTATTCTCTTTCATGCAGTCAAAGACAAATTCAATGTGACTGCTGTTGAGCTTCATAAACTTTGCCTTGACAAGCTCTGCCGGGTAATCGTCCCCGGCGATACGGATTGTCTTTCTCTTGCTGCATACCGTTTCAAGGATAATCGAAACAATTTCGTCCAGACGGTCTTTGTCTACCTGCCCGTAGCGTACAAAATGGTCGTACTCGATATTGTCCTTGATGATTTCCTCATAAACGCTGTATGCGTCTGTCGCTTCCTTTCGTTTCCGTTCCGGCGGCTCTGCCGCTTCCCCGTCGTAAGGCAAGGGATTTAGGGAATGGATAGGAATGGAATCGGTACTTGATAAATCTATATTTGATTTTTCTTTTTTGGGTAAGTTAGTCTTTTGTATATCTTTATTTAATTGCGTTGGATTTTCCAACGTAGGTTTTTTCTGCGTAGGTTTTTCCAACGTTGGATTATCCAATGTTGGATTTTCCAATGTAGGTAAATCCGATACAGGCGGGGTCTGCGGCTGCTCAAAAATCACATAATCTGCGCCGCGCAAGCGTCCTTTCTCGTCGCGTTCCCTTGAACGCACGATATACCCGGCGCGTTCCAGTTCCTTAACGGCTTCCCGGATAGCGTCGATTTTCTCCCGGTTGATAAAGGACAGCCCCGCAAGGGTGTAGTCCCAATCCTCTGGCAAGGACAGCATTTGCGATAACAGCCCTTTTGCCTTTAGGGATAGCTCCTTATTGCGTAAGTGGTGGTTGCTCATAACCGTATAGCCCTTGTTGCGCTCCACTCTGAAAACTGCCATAGCTTCATCACTCCTTTGCTGCATACCTGTTACGCAATAGAAACGCGATTTTGAGGGTTTAGGTATCAATCCCTTATCCGCTGAAAACCGCGTCCGCAAAGCCGCGTAAATCAAGGGCTTTTTCATGCCTACTGCGTAACAAAGGGCATGAAAAAAGCGGCGTTCCTGTTCTTCCTTGTGGGAAGTGAGAAACGCCGCCTGTGCGGTGCGTTATTCTGCTTCTTCGGCTATGAGGTCTTGTATGACTTCGCCAAAGTCTGCCGTAAAGGAAAAAATGAAGTATTCCAAAACGGCGGGGTCTGCGTCCATAGGCTCGGCTTCCTCGGAAAAGGGCAAGCCCATAAGCCCATAGAGCATTTTTATGATTTTGAACAGCTTCCCCCGGTCGGCGGGGGTGTTCATGGTAACAAGTACGTCGGTCAAGCGGTTTACGGTTTCCATGTCGCCGCCTGTCGTTACCCATACCATTTCTGCGAATGGCTGCGTGATTGCTCCGGTTACAAGGTTTACCTTATCCTTGCTGATTTCGCCGGACGGGAGTATAATACCCTTGTCTAAAAGTACGTTTTTCATGTCGTCCTCCTATAATTTGTGGTGCCAAAATGGTGCCCGGTCTTACAAAATCATCTTATACGGAGATATGGCAAGATAAATGACGATATGCAGAAAACCTTGATTTTAAGCCATTTTCGCGAGGATATGCAGAAAACCTTGATTTTAAGCCATTTTCGCGAGGTTTTATAAACACTTGCGCGGGCTTATAAGAAGATTTCCGTCTATCAAATCAATAAAAAATGACTTCTGTTCAGGTTTTCCCTGAACGGAAGTCATTTTTCTCACTTAATTGAACGATACTTATTGCGCGCCGTGCGGCATGCGTTCTTTGACCGCCTTACCGGTCGGCGTTGCGGCCAGACCGCCGAGCGCCGTCTCGCGGAACTCGACCGGCATGCGCCGTCCGACCTCGCCCATCGCGTCGATGACCTCGTCGACGGGGATGCGGCTCTCGATGCCCGCGAGCGCCATATCCGCCGCGGAGATCGCGTTCACCGCGCCGATGACGTTGCGCTTGACGCACGGGACCTCGACAAGGCCCGCGACGGGGTCGCACACAAGGCCCATCAGATTTTTGAGCGCCATCGCCACGGCGTGGCCGAGCTGCTCGTTCGTGCCGCCGCGCAGCGACACGAGCGCGCCCGCCGCCATGGCCGACGCCGTACCGATCTCGGCCTGGCAGCCGCCCGCCGCGCCGGAGATGCTCGCGCGGTACGCGATCACCGCGCCGATGCCCGAGGCGACATACAGCGCCTCAAGCAGCTCGTGCTGCGTGTAATGCTCGCGCTCGCACAGCGGCAGCAGCACCGCCGGCACCACGCCGCACGAGCCCGCCGTCGGCGATGCCACAATGCGGCGCATGCAGGCGTTCGACTCCGCCATGGAGATAGCCTGCACGATGACCTCGTCCATGAATTCACCGCCGATGCTCTCTCCGCGGCGCGCGTACAGGCGCATCTTGAGCCCGTCGCCGCCGACCAGACCACTCACGCTGCGCTGCGTGCCGGTATAGGAGTCCGCCGCATCCTGAATGGCCTGCCAGGTCGACAGCATCTTCGCCATCGAGGCCTGACGGCTCACCTGGCGCTCCTCCATATCATACTGCAAAACGATCTCCCAGAACGGGATATTCTCCCGCGCCGAGCGTTCAAAGATTTCCTTCATCGAATCCAGCGCCATCTTCATCGTCCTC
>SFPF01000108.1 GCA_004552155.1 Bacteroidales bacterium | reverse complement strand
TGAAAGAAATCTTAGCAAAATCTTTGGTGCATTCGTAAACGACCCTCTGGTTACCTGCGGACTGGATGAGGCAAAGAAATTATTTGACGAAATGTGCATGAACACGAGCAAATATCTTTCTATGTATGAACTGGAACAACTCAAAAAATGATTTACCACAAAGAGACAGTGTAAAAACACTGTCTCTTTTGTTTATTTCAAAGCGTCTCAAGAATCCGTGCCCCTTTCCCGCAAATCCACTGCAGTAATATCATATCAACCACCGCAATCACCACAGTTACCGCCATCAGATAAGCCAACGGACTCAGCACGTTCCGCAGAAAATAATATGCTGCTGCCAGTCCAACCACTACTGCCCATCCACCGAAGAGAGCGATCATGACATTCAGGCTCTGCTTGATAGGTACAACTTCACTTGTCCAGGTCAGATTCGGCATTTTCAGATTCATAAACAATCCAAACTCTGCCATCAGTACAATAAATGCTGCCGCAGCCAGGGGAATCATCACTGCAAATGGTACAGAAGGTTTTATCACCCACTCCACAGCAGCTGTCAGCACAGCCGCAGGAACAAGTGTCAGAATCAGGTGAAGCTTCAGCTTTGCCATCAGCACCTGTTTAGCGGATATGGGAAATACCTGCACCAGCCAGAGATTATTTCCTTCCAGGGACACTGATGGTGCTTTGCAATGGAAGCGGGCTTGAACAAATTCAAGGCGTTCTGCTCTGTCTGAAAATTCTATCCGGGGTGCAATCATGGATTCTTTCTTGCACTTAATAGGGATGCTCCCGCGGATTTGGGGAACATCCCTATTATATATTAATAATGTATGGTATCGCTGCGGATTACTTAGCGGCGTTCATTTTTGCAAGAGCCTTTTGATAGGCTTTCTTAGCCTTGGGGGCCTTTTTGGCATCGGCTTTCTGCCAAGCTTCGTAGAGTTCCTCCTGCCAGTGGCCGCGCGTGAAGTCGGGGAATTCAACGGCTGCGCAGTTGTTGTCCATCGAGAGCGAACCGAGTTCGGCGAGGCAGCACCATTCTGCGAGGTCGTAAACGTCCATATCGAGGGGCAGACCGTTTTGCAGGCAGTACACGAGGCGAGCGTCCATCATGTAGTCCATACCGCCGTGACCCATTTCGCGGCCGATTTCGCCATACTTCTTAATGATGGGGCTGGTGTACTTCGCCATCAGGGCATTGTATTCGGCCTGCGGCAGGAAGCCGTGGCTGCTGAGGTTGTCCACCTCGGGCTGCACGCCGCTTTCTTTGAGCTGGCTCTGGTCGAGTGCTATTTGTTCGGTAGGATACTTCGTGGCGTAGCCCTTCGTGCCGGTGAGTTTGAAGAGGCGGTTATAGGGCTGCGGGTTCATCACGTTGTGCTGGATTTCCACCACCTTGCCGTCTGCGGTGCGCATGAGCGTCGTGGTGTGGTCGCCGTTGCGGTATTCCTTGCAGGGCTTGCCCGTCTTCTTCTCTACGTATTCCTTACCGTGAACGCTCTTCGTGTCCATGGCAACGAGCGTGGTGAAGCGGTCGCCCCGCGGTGAATGTTGAGGCACTGTGCCACAGGGCCGAGGCCGTGCGTGGCGTAAACGTCGCCACGGTTCTCCATGTTGTACTTCATGCGCCAGCCGAGTTTGTCGGGGTCGTTGGCGGGGTTGCTCCAATAGTAGCCCCAGAAGTCGTCGAGGTTGTGGATATAGGCGCCTTCTGCGCGGATCACTTCGCCGAACACGCCGGCCTGCGTCATTTCGAGGGCGTTGAGTTCGTAGTAGTCGTAGCAGCAGTTTTCGAGAATCATGCAGTGCTTGCGGGTCTTTTCAGAGAGGTTAATCAAATCCCAGCACTGTTCGAGGTTCATGGCCGAGGGCACTTCGATGGCCGTGTGCTTGCCGTTTTCGAGGGCGCACTTGGCAACGGGGAAGTGGTGGTCCCAGTCGGTAGCCACGTAAACGAGGTCGATGTCGGGGCGCTTGCAAAGTTCTTTGTAGCCGTTTTCGCCGAAATAGATGTCAGCGGGCGGCAGGTTTGCTTTTTTAAGATAACCCTGGCAGGCTTCTGCGCGGCCTTTCTCATAGTCGCAAAGGGCAACGATCTGCACGCCGGGAATGTGGCAGAAACGGTTCACGGCACCGGGACCGCGCATGCCGAGGCCTACGAAAGCCACGCGCACCGTCTGGATTTTCGGAGCGGTGAGGCCGAGCACATGCTGCTGGTCTGCAGGGCGTTCAGGGGCTTCTGTCACGATGGTACCTTTGTTCCAATGCCACTTCGTCGAAGGCGACAGCGACTGAGCTTGCATCGCGATGCCAGAGCCGAGCATCAGCACGGAAAGCAGCGATGAAGCAATAATCTGTTTGATTTTCATGATAATTTTATTTGGTTAAAATAAAAAGTTTTTCCAAGTTTCTGCAAAAGTAATGTTTTTTATACAAACTGCCAATTATGTGCTATGAAAAGTGGATTTTTTCAAAGCCATTCGGGCAACTCGAAGAGCCGCGTGCCATTGGAACCTTTGATTAAGATAAGCCGCCCCGTTTGCGGATGCTGCTGTAAATGCGCCTTCACGGCTGCCACGTCGTCGAAATGTGGAAAATTGGGTGCAAAAGGAGCGAAGTTCTTGCCCACAAACCATACCTCCGTGCCCGTCAGGGCGCAGGCCTGTTGTGCCACCTTTTCGTGCTCCTCGGCAGAGGCCTCGCCCAGTTCGCGCATCTCGCCCAGAATGGCCAGTTTCGCACAGCCTTCCATGAGGGCGAAGTTGTCGAGGGCAGCTTGCATGCTCGTGGGGTTGGCGTTGTAGGCATCAACCACGAGTGTGTTGCGCTCCGTGCGCTTCAGTTCCGAGCGGTTGTTGGTGGGGCAATAGTGCGATAGGGCGTGTGTGATTTGTTCGGGCGTAACGCCGAAATGCAGGCCCACGGCCGCTGCTGCCAGAGCGTTGGTGGCGTTGTATGCACCAATCAACTGCGTCTTCACCTCCTGCCACTCGCCGCCTTTCGGCCGCCAGCGCAACTCAAGGAACGGGGCGCAGCGCACCGCCTCGCCCTCCACATCGTAGCCCTTGCCAGGCAGACCGTAGGTCTCGGCGGGCAATCCTGCGGCGATGCCGCACAGATGCTCGTTGTCTGCATTCAGGAAAATGCTGCCGCCGGGCTTGCGGCGCAGGAAGTCATAGAGTTCGCCTTTGGTATTCACCACGCCCTCAAAAGAGCCGAAGCCTTCGAGGTGCGCCTTGCCCACATTCGTGATGAGCCCGAAGTCAGGCTGCACGATGTTGCTCAGTGCGGCTATTTCGCCAGGGTGGTTGGCACCCGTTTCAATAATGGCTATTTCGTGGTTGGGGCGCAGACGCAGCAGGGTTTTGGGTACGCCGATGTGGTTGTTGAAATTGCCCTGCGTAAACAGTACCTTATACTTCTCGCTCAGCACGGCCGCCACGAGTTCCTTCGTCGTGGTCTTGCCGTTGGTGCCCGTGATTTGCAGCGTGGGAAGGGCGAGGCGGCGGCGGTGCAGGGCTGCGAGCTGCTGCAGCGTGTCGAGCACGTCGGGCACATGGATAAGCCGTTCGTCACCTTTAGTTTCAGGGTCGTCCACCACGGCGTAGGCGCAGCCTGCCGCCAGTGCTTGTAGGGCGAACTCGTTGCCGTTGAACGATGCGCCGCGCAGGGCAAAGAATATGGAGCCTTCGGGGCAGTCGCGCGTGTCGGTGGTCACCGTGGGGTGCGCGAGGTAGAGGTCGTAAAGTTCGTTGAGGGTCATAAAGGGGGATTATTATATAATATAATGATGTGCAAAAGTACAAATTATTTTTCGTGCAAGGCGGGCGCGGCTGAAAATGCAGAGAAATAGAGTTTGTTTTGAATGCCGGGCGCAGGTGTATATCTCAAACCAACCGCGTCTTTACGCTTTGCCAGTCCGTGGCACAGACAGGCGCGTTTTGGCAGGACGGCACGAAAAGCATATCTTTGCATCAGCAGAAAGAGGAAGAGCGCAGGCTTTTCCTCTTTCTGCATTTTGGGGGCAAACTATCCTATATGAACGGAAAAATTATCTTATATGACCGTGAAAATTATAAGCAAGCCCGTAAAAAATTGCTCCTTTATAATTTTCACGAAGTGCTTTAAAGTGAAAATTTCCTTGATTTTCGCAGATTTTTTCACGGAGCAAATTCTCCTTTTCTTAATTATCCCTAAATCTTTACGCCGCGCTGCCTTAACGATTGCAAATGCGAAATGAATTTTCTGCGCAGGAGGGGGAACGGCCTTAACAAGTTTTGTATTTCACCTTGCACTATCTTTAGATAAGATAGGCTGCGGTTCGGCATAAAAGTAAACTTTATGCGCTCACCTTGCACTATCTTTGGATAAGATAGGCTTCGGTTCGGCATAAAAGTAAACTTTATGCGCTCACCTTGCACTATCTTTAGATAAGATAGGCTTCGGTTCGGCATAAAAGTAAACTTTATGCGTTCACCTTGCACTATCTTTGGATAAGATAGGCTTCGGTTCGGCATAAAAGTAAACTTTATGCGCTCACCTTGCACTATCTTTGGATGAGATAGGCTTCGGTTCGGCATTAAAGTACACTTTATGCGCTCACCTTGCACTATCTTTTCAGAAAAAAGTCCTAACTTTGCACACAGAAAGCGAATGTGTGCTTTTTTATCCGCCAATATCTTCTTTCCTGGAAATATGTCTATCGCCAAAACCCGACAAAAGCTCATAGAAGTGGCGCGCGACCTCTTTGCCCACAACGGGCTGGAAGCCACCACGATGAACGACATCGCCCAAGCCTCAGGCAAAGGGCGGCGCACGCTCTACACGTATTTCCGCAATAAGGAAGAAATTTACAAGGCCGTGGTGGAGGAAGAACTCGAACGCCTCTCGGAGCGCATGGAACTCGTGGCGGCGCAGGATGCCGCGCCCGAGCGCAAAATCCTGACCCTTATCTATGCACACCTCAATGCCATGCGCGAAACCGTGGCGCGAAACGGGTCGCTGCGGGCGGAGTTTTTCAGAAATATCTGGAACGTGGAGAAGGTGCGCCGCGCCTTCGACATCGAAGAACTCAACGTGCTGGAGCGCGTGCTGCAAGAGGGCTGCGACGCGGGCAGGTTCAAAATCGTGAACGTGCGCCTCATGGCGGAAATCATTCACTACTGCGTGAAAGGACTCGAGGTGCCTTATATCTACGACCGCCTCGGCGAGGGCCTCACCGAAGAGGAAACGATACCTATCGTGGCCGACATCATCGGACGCGCCATCGGCATCGAGGACAATTTTTGATACATATAATATATATATATATTGTGTCCTGACAGAATCAACAAAACCCTATAAACTAATAAACAAAAAAAGAAAAATGGGATTACTCACAGGTAAAACGGCACTCATCAGCAGAAGAAGGCGCAAACATCGCATTCACCGACCTCGTTATCGACGAGAACGGCGAAGCCACCCGCGCAGAAATAGAAGCCAAGGGCGTGAAGTGCGCCGCCTACGCCTCCAACGCCGCCGACTTTGCTCAGACGGAGGAAGTGGTGAAGAAGGTGCACGAGGATTTCGGCTCGATCGACATTCTCGTGAACAACGCCGGCATCACCAAGGACGGCCTCATGATGCGCATGACCGAAGCACAGTGGGACGCTGTAATCGGCGTGAACCTCAAATCGGCTTTCAACTTTATCCACGCCTGCACGCCTATCATGATGCGCCAGCGCGGCGGTTCGATCATCAACATGGCCTCGGTTGTCGGCGTGCACGGCAATGCCGGCCAGAGCAACTACGCCGCCTCTAAGGCAGGCATGATTGCCCTCGCCAAGAGCGTGGCTCAGGAAATGGGCAGCCGCGGCATCCGCGCCAACGCCATCGCCCCGGGCTTCATCGAGACGGCCATGACTGCCGCCCTCAGCGAAGAGGTGCGCAAGGAATGGATGAAGGCTATCCCCCTGCGTCGCGGCGGTAAGCCCGAAGATATCGCTAACGTGGCCACTTTCCTCGCCTCCGACCTCGCTTCGTATATCAGCGGTCAGGTGATTCAAGTGGACGGCGGCATGAATATGTAAATTCATCAGGGGGCGCGCCGAATGCGCCCCCTTTTCTTTATGCACGTACTCTACGAGGACAACCATATCATCATTGTAAACAAAGCCCCGGGCGAAATTGTGCAGGGCGACAA
>SFPF01000107.1 GCA_004552155.1 Bacteroidales bacterium | reverse complement strand
CACCGCTGATGGCATCGCACACCTGAACGATGGGGGCGAGGAGCGTGGTCATCTCTTCCTCGTCGTGGTGGGCGGCAATGGCGTTGCAGATTTCGGGCTTCTCCTTATACTTCTCTGCCAGCTTGCCGCCGTAGAGTGCGTGGGGCAGTTCGCTTTCCTCATCGGGCACCTTGCCGATGTCGTGCAAGAGACCGGCACGCTTTGCCTTCTTGGGGTTCAGGCCGAGCTCGGCAGCCATTACGGAGCAGAGGTTGGCGGTTTCGCGGGCGTGCTGCAAGAGGTTTTGACCATAGGAAGAGCGATATTTCATCTTACCGATGATGCGAATCAGTTCGGGGTGCAAACCATGCACGCCGAGGTCGATGGCCGTGCGCTTACCCGTCTCGATGACCTCTTCTTCCACCTGTTTCTTCACCTTGGCCACGACTTCCTCGATGCGTGCGGGGTGGATGCGGCCGTCGGCGATGAGCTGGTGCAGGGCGAGGCGGCAGATTTCGCGGCGTATGGGGTCGAAAGCGGAGATAACGATGGCCTCTGGCGTGTCGTCCACAACGATTTCAACGCCCGTGGCGGCTTCGAGGGCGCGGATATTGCGGCCTTCGCGGCCGATGATGCGGCCTTTCACCTCGTCGTTGTCGATGTGGAACACGGTGACGCTGTTTTCAATGGCCGTTTCCGTAGCCACGCGCTGAATAGTCTGTATGACAATGCGCTTGGCCTCCTTGCCTGCGGTGAGTTTGGCGTCGTCCATAATCTCGTTGATGTAGCTCTGCGCGTTGGTGCGCGCTTCGTCTTTGAGCGATTCCACGAGGCGGTTCTTAGCCTCTTCGGCCGACAGGCCGCTGAGTTCTTCGAGTTTCTCGCGCCGCTTGGCGAGTGCCTGCTGCTTGTTTTCCACGCGGGTGTGGGCAGCGTCGAGTTCCTGCTTGCGGCGTGCGAGGTCTTCCTGCTTCTGATTGAGGCCGATTTCGCGCTGCTTAAGTTTGTTTTCAGCCTGCTGGAATTTTTGCTGGCGTGCGCGGACTTCGTTTTCGAGTTCTGCCTTCTTGTTGAGGAACTTTTCCTTCACTTCGAGCAGTTTGCTCTCTTTGATGACTTCTGACTTCGGCTTCTTTGCGTGCGCTCTCAAGCACAAAGTTGTACTTCTTTGTCAAGATGTAGCGGAATATGGCAAATCCGATGCCGCCGCCTATGAGTAGAGCGATGATAGGAATTATGATATCCATTGTGTTTTAAGGGTGATTGATTTGATGTATATATATAATAATGTGTATCTCATTTTTCCTTGGCCGGCGCGAGCGCGTCCTCAATTTCTTTGGTGAGTTGCGCAATGGTGTCGGCGTAGGGTTGCGTTTCGTGGTCCTTTTCCATTTTCAGCGCCATGACGGCAAAGTCGAGCAGGGCGATGGCCGTAAGCTTCTCGTTGCCTTGATTGGGATAGGCCGTCTGATAGCGTTGCAGCTTGTTGTTGATAAGTTCTGCGGCGCGGCGGAACACCTCCTCCTGGTCGCGCTTCACCGTGATGGGGTAAGACTGGCGGCCGATGAAGAGATTGATGACGAGTTTGTCGGAATTGGGATCCATGGCTCTAAAAACGATGAAAAAGACTCGGGGATTTTAGATGTTGAGCAGAGCGATGCTCTTGTCGATTTCGTGGATAATGGTGTTGATGCGCTGCCGTGCGGTGTCTTTCTGGGCGATGATGCCGTCGCGCTTTTCCACCTCGGCCGCAAGCCTTTCGTTCTCGCGAGCCAGTTCGCCGCAGTGCAGGATAAGCTGCCGCACGCGGGTTTCAAAATGGCGCAACGCCTGTTCTTGTTCTTGGGTCATAAGGATTTGCGGGTTGGTGAAAATGGTTTGTGATAGAATGGGTTGCGGGAGAAGGATGCTATTCCTTGTCGGCAGGCTTCGGCTCTTTCTTGGCGAGCATCACCACGTTGTAAACGTACTCCGACATCCACTCGGCGGAGTAGCCGAGGCGGGCCTGGTAGGTGCGGATAGCCACGCACGTTTTGCGCACGCCGTCGTCCTTCCAGTTGTTCTTGGTGAGCACTTCGTTCACGGTCTTCTCCGTAAGCTGGCGCAGCACGTTGCGCATAAAGCCCGGCATGCGGAACTTCCACTTCATGAGGTTGCCCATGAGCATCATGAGGTCCTGCGAGAAGCCTTGGAAGAGGAAGAGATAGTTGCGCACATCGTTCACCGTGCGGCAGTTCTTCTTGATGCTTTGGTCGATTTCCTTGAAGAAGGAGTCGCTGATGCCGTAGATTTCGCTAAGCATCTTTTTGCAGCGGTTCTTTTCTCCGAGGCCGAGCTTGTTGTTCACAGTCTGCACGTGGAGCGTCTGCTTAAACACGCGCAGGTCGGGCAAGGCGGCGAGGTTCGTGATGCCGAGATTGGCAGCCATAACGGCCTGGTAGTAAACGCGAATGAGCGTCATGAAGTCCTCCATGCCGCCCACGCGCCAGCCAGTATCCTGCGCCGTTGCCTTCTTCTTGAATATTTTTGAGAATAATCCCATTTTACAAAAATTGTATAAAACTTTTGGATAAAAAATATGACGCAAGTGCGCGTCTAATTGAAACTGTGAGAAAGCGTTAGGCCACTTTCTTACTGCAAAGTTACTATAAGGCGGCGGAAATGCCAAATAAAAAGCCCCCTTTTTGACTTTTACAAGAACGAAAAAGTATTTAACTTTGTGACAGAATAGGTTAAGCCTTCTACATTTTCCTCCAAAAGCTACAAAACTCCATGCAAAAAACGCTTTTGTTTCCTATCTGCAAAATCAACATCGGGCTGTATGTCGTTGAAAAGCGGCCCGATGGCTACCACAACCTCCAAACGCTCTTTTATCCCGTAGGCCTTACTGACTCGCTCGAAATCTGCGAGCCGCGCGACCGCCATGTGCCTTACGCCCTCTACGTGAGCGGCGTGAAGAACCTGTGCGCGCCGGAAGACAACATCGTGGTAAAGACTTATCTCGCCCTGAAAGAGGAGTTCGACTTGCCACCCGTTGAGATTTTCCTCGGCAAGCGCATTCCCACCGGCGCGGGACTGGGCGGCGGCAGCAGCGACGCGGCGGAGATGATAAAGGGACTTAACGAACGCTTCCGCCTCGGACTGACTGACGAGGATATGCGGCGACGCATCGCCCGCTTCGGCGCGGACTGCGCGTTTTTCATCGACGGCAAGCCCGCTTACGCAGAGGGCATCGGCGACGTGCTGACGCCGGCTGACGTGTCGCTCAAAGGCAAGACCCTCGTGCTTGTGAAACCGCCCGTGGCCGTGTCCACACGCGAGGCATATTCGGGCGTGGTGCCGGCGCAGCCCGAGCACGATTTGCGCGACGCGCTGAGCCGCCCCATTGAAACGTGGCGCGACACGGTGAGCAACGATTTCGAGCGTTCCGTGTTCCGCCTCCACCCCACTATTGAAGCAATTAAGAACACGCTCTACGACCTCGGCGCACTCTATGCCTCGATGAGCGGAAGCGGCAGCACCGTGTTCGGCATCTTCCCCCACCGAAAGGAAGGCATCGAGGCGGCGTTTAAGGACTGCTTCGTTTATCAGGAAACAATCAGGCGATAACGCTGCCCTATATACGCTTTTTTTTACCCCGAAAAACCCAGCACACCCATCACTAAATGATTTATCTTATTGATTGAAAACTGGTTGCGAGTGTATAGTTGAGAAGCCCAACCCGTCACAAACCAGCACTTTTGTGCTGCATAGGTCCGCGTTCCATTTAGTCCGTCCCGAATTTCGAGGCGGATATTTTTTGTCAAATCCGATAAGTTTGTTGCCAAGCCCGAGATGTTTTTTACTATCTGTGCAGAAAAAGTTTGTTACAAACTTTGTAACATGTATTACAAACTTTATAACATGTGTTAGAAACTTTGTAACAAGCGTTACAAACTTTGTAATAAAAAATATCTTATATGAAAAGAAAAAATCTATGGGAGAAAAGAAAAACTTGCAAGCAGCAAGGGGAAAACATATACGGGCAAATCTCGATGATGCTTCTTGACATATTACAAAAAAAGTTTTTACTTTTGCGCCTAACATATATCTCCTCCCGACTAAACGCTGCAAAATGATACTATACTTTTCTGGTACAGGCAATTCCCTTTATGCCGCCCGCCGTTTGGCGGATCTTACGGGCGACAGCGTACGCCCCTTGCTCTCCTTGCGCGAAACGCCTTTGGAGAAAGGCGAGGCAGCGGTGGGCATCGTGTTTCCCGTCTACGCATGGGGTATGCCGCGCATCGTGGAACGCGTGCTGCGCGAAGCAGTTGCGGCGGTGGCAGCGGCGCACTATATATATATTGTATGCACCTGCGGCGACGACATCGGCATGACCGATGTTTTTGTAAATAATCTCCTGAAACCTTATGGCCGCCGCGCAGACGCGGTGTTCTCGGTGCAGATGCGCAACACGTATGTCTGCCTGCCCGGCTTCGATGTGGACAGTGAGGAAACGGAGCGACGCAAAACAGCGGCGGCGCATGCGCGGTTGGAAAAGATAGCCGCGCAGATACGGGCGCGGCAGAGCGGCTTGACGGAAGTGGTGCGCGGTGCGGTGCCGAGGATAAAGAGTTACGTGCTGCGTCCGCTCTTCAACCGCTTCCTGACGGGCGACCGGCGTTTCAAGACAAAGCATTGCGTGGGCTGCAAGCATTGCGCGGCGGTGTGCCCGGCGCATAACATCATTCCCAACAAAAAGGGCAAGCCCAAATGGCAAGGTCATTGCTACGACTGCCTTGCCTGCTACCACGCCTGCCCGCACCATGCTATCCGCTACGGCCGGTATACGAAGGGCAAAGGGCAGGTGCGCGTACCTTTTAATGGGGAGTAACTCGGCATAGCCCGAACAAGTTCGGCTCTGCACTTGCTTGCACGAAAATTTGCTTTGAGATTTTCGGCTGCGCTCGGCATAGCCCGAACAAGTTCGGCTCTGCGCTCGCTTGCACGAAAATTTGCTTTGAGATTTTCGGCTGCGCTCGGCATAGCCCGAACAAGTTCGGCTCTGCGCTCGCTTGCACGAAAATTCAAGATTTGGTTTAACGAAATCGTTTCATTGCTACGCCTGCCAACAAAAGGGAGGGTGAAAGGGAGAGAATCATTGAGCAACTGAATATTTGCATTTTACATGAAACTGGGATATATACATAGTAGCAAAGAGGAACAGGCACGAGCTATGCAGGTGTTGAAGATGACATCAGAGTCGGTGGCTCTTGATGAACTGGGCATTGGTCGCATACGTGATGCTTTTGCAGACCGTATGTTTCCAGGCATATCCACCCTGCAAAAGCATACAAAATATTTCTCTTTGATGCCGCAAGTGTATCGCAAGGCAACCGAAAGACGATACAACCGGCTGTCGGAAGTGAAAGCAGAAATTGTACGTTTGGAACGTATCATGACCAAAAACCTCTATGAGGGTTCTGCAATCAAGTGGGGTATTACGGGTAGTGACACAATCGGCAAAGGAACAGGTAGTTATGTGAAATACGACCCTGCATACATCTATAATTCAGGCTTGCAAACATTCGAGATACTGAAAAGTCCAAAGGTAGCAGAGCTGATTTATTCAGCGTCCAGAGCCATACACAATATTCCCAAGGCTCAGAAAAGTGAAGATGAGGATATTGCGGATGATGCCTTAGACAAGGCAGGATTGTTTCAGTTCTGC
>SFPF01000106.1 GCA_004552155.1 Bacteroidales bacterium | reverse complement strand
TATTCGACTAGGAACGCGCCATGCAACTAACAGACGAGCAAAGCAGAATCGCGCAAGAGCTCCATCGCACAATCTGGAGCATGGCAGACGAACTCCGAGGTGCAATCGGAGGATGGGAGTTTAAGGCATATGTTCTTGGCACTCTCTTCTATCGTTTTATTTCTGAGAATCTGAATGACTACATCAACAAGCTTCAGACTGATGCCGGAGTTGAGGGCTAAAAGTCGAGAGCGTTTTCAATGGGCTTACATAAATTACATCCGCACTAAAGACTACATCTTCATGCCCGCACTCTCAAAGAATGCTGACTGCATTGAAGATACTACCGTGCGCCGTCAGTTTGAGCTCCGCTTCCCAGAATACCCAAAAGAAAACATCATTCCAATCTACGCAATTGAAGCCCTCAAACAAGAAGGGGGTCTTCATTGCTGCTCATGGAACATCTTCAAATAGTTCAATTATGAAGAGCCAAACAATCCACAATATAATATGCTTAGAAGCTGAGTGGGAGTATAGCGAAAGAAACCGTAAGAATCGCTTTAGCCTGAATACCTTGCCAATGCTAAATTGGCTGAAGGAGGCATACGATTGTGAGATAATATATAGAAGAATCAGGACGAAGTCTGATCTGAAGTATTATCTCGACTACTTCCGTACCCATGAGGAAGAAGAATTTGAAAAATTTGATATTATCTATTTCGCTTGTCATGGTGAAAAGAAGTCATTGTGGATTGAAGGGCAAACAATCCCTCTCACAACCATCTCTAAATGGGCAAAGGGATTTTTTGAAGATAAAATTCTACATTTCAGTTCTTGCAGAACAATGTCTAACAAAATTGATTCCAAACATTTCAAAAGAGATTGCCTTGCTAAAATGGTGAGCGGTTATCAAATCTCTGTTGATGCATATGATTCTGGAATAGCAGATATTGCTCTCTTGAATGATTTGTTATCACAGAAGGACATAGATATTGAAAGATATACAGATTGTGAAAGTGAGTTCTACACAAGGTATGAATCCTTGTTGTCCGACCTTCACTTTCACGCATGTTAAACTTGAATCTCATTGCACATGGCAAAGATATATTTCCGCTTAATGTTGGGCGCTGCTGGATGCTTCGCACCACAATGCCTAAAAGAAAATTACATTGGCGTTGACTTCAATGTAAACGAGGATTTGACAGGCAAATTCCCCGAAGATTGGAGGAAATTCAACGAAATGTATATTCCCGTATATCTTGCAAGCAATCCCGGTGATCATAGCGATTATTGTTTTGTATTTCTTTGTAATTGAGTACTATAAAGACACAATAATTTTCGCTAATCGCCAAATTTATAGATAGTTATAATTCGTCGAACTCACGTTAAAATAATGTTGGGTTGATGTTTGGCATCTTTTGTTTTCTTTTCGGTCTAACCGACGAACGAGCAAGCTCGGCTCTCCTCTCGCTCGTTCGTCGGTTATCCTCGAAAATAAATCCAAAATCTGCCAAAGTGAATTAATAGAACCCACCTTAAGTGTTAAGTGTCTTGCGAGGCTTACGGGATTTCTTCAAAATCAATGTATTCGCCTTCGTCTTTCCTGAAAATCTTGCCGCTGCGGCGTTGGCGCGAATTGCCTTTGGAGTGCGCGCTGCCTGTGCCTTGGCCTTGCGCATTGTCCGGCCGTCGGCTGTTGCTGCCGCTTTCCCTGCGGGGCGTGAAGCCGAGGAATGAATAGATGGTGCGCACAAAGGTGTGCGCAATGCTGAAAAGGAAAATGAAAAAGCCAAAAATCAGGGCGAAGAGGCAGCCAAGTCCGGTTTGCATAAAGTCTGAATGAATAATGTTCTAACCAATAAAGTGCAAAGGGCGTGCCAATTATTGCTTCCCTGCCTTTGCAACGGCGTTATTGACCAAAGAACATACGATGTAGAGCACGATTACGGCAGAAAAACCGGCGAGGCCGAAGACGCACAACAGAGCGATAGAGGCGAGAGCGAAGGAGTAGCGCAGGGCGTTGCCGTGCCAGCCGAAGTGCTTGAATTTGAGGGCGAACATCGGTATCTCTGCCACGAGCAGCCAGCAAGAAATCAGCGCGCCGCCGAGGAGGCTCCAAAACAGCAGGGCGTTGGGCGCGTCGGTGGGCAGGGTCTGGGCCAGCGCGCCCCAGAAGAGGGCGTTGGCAGGCGTGGGCAGTCCGATGAATCCCGTTTGCTGCCGCTCGTCGAGGTTGAACTTGGCAAGGCGCAGGGCCGAGAATGCCGCGATGAGGAAGGCGGCGTAGGGCAGATAGGGTAGGAGAGCCTGGCCGACGCACGCCAAGGGGCAGTCTGCGGAGCAAGCGGTGCCGGCTGGCAGGAGTTTCCCTAAAATGCTGAATACAATGGTGGCGGGCGCAAAGCCGAAGGTGATGTCGTCGGCCAACGAGTCGAGTTCCTTGCCGATGGGCGAGGACACGCCGAGCAGACGCGCCGCGAAGCCGTCGAAAAAGTCGAAGGCCGCACCGATTACGATAAACAATAATGCAGAGGAATAGTCCCCGCAGAAAGCGAGTCCCGTGGCAATGCAGCCGCTGATGAGGTTGCAACACGTAAGCGTGTTGGGAATATGCTTTTTCATCGATAAAAACTGCTTCTAAGCGTTGGCTGCTTCGGGGTTGAGGCGTGCCAGGACGGTTTGGTTGCCCACGGTGGCCTGTCCCATTTCAACGAGCACCTCGGAATTGAGCGGCAGGTACACGTCCACGCGCGAACCGAACTTGATGAAACCCATGTGCTCGTCGATGTAGCAGGCATCGTCGGGGCGGGCATAGGTGACGATGCGCCGTGCCACGGCTCCCGCCACTTGGCGCACGAGGATTTCCTGTCCGGCAGGCGTTTCGATGACCACCGTGGAACGCTCGTTCTCGGTGCTTGCCTTAGGCAGCCATGCCTTGTGGAAATTTCCCTTATGGTGCACTACCTTCTTGACGAAACCGTCCACGGGAAACCAGTTGGCATGGACGTTCGTGATAGACATGAAGATGGAAATCATGAGGCGGCGGTCGTGGAAATACTCGTTTTCATCGACTTCCTCAATCACCACGATCTTGCCGTCGGCAGAAGCCACCACCACGTTCTCCGTGTCGCCGGGGAAGAGGCGGATGGGGCAGCGGAAGAAATTGACGGCGATGGCAAAGAGGCTGACCGTGATAGCCGCATAAATATAAAAAGGCCAAAGGTTGCTGTCCTTCAACAGGAAATAGAGCGCTCCGTTGGTGACCAACAGGGCTATGAGGCTGTTCCACAGAATGGTGTTGCCCTCTCTGTGGAGGCGGATTTTCTTTAATCTTTTGAGTCTTGCCATGCCTATATAGTTGCGCTTCGCCGAAGCGGCTTGTATTAAAATGGATATATTTTCCGCAAAGTTAGTGTTTTTTTGCTATTGTGCAAAACTTTATCCTATAAGGAAAGCGGCATTTATTGCATTTGTGCGCTAAGAAAGGTGACAAAGTGGAGATAAATCGCTATTTTTGTGGCGATGCACGCCATTTGCAAAACGCCCGGAAAATGGTTTGCTTTATTGGATTTGTCTTTTGGCTTACACGGCGGGCGTTTTGCAAAACGCCCCTACCCATGAGGCCTTAATCGCAATTCTAACTAACTTGAATAATTCAATCAACGCGTTATATAAATATATTACGAAACTTTTAATAGGAATCCAGTGAAGCCTATATATAATATTGTATGCCTTTCCCTCCTGCTCTCCCTGCTCCCATTGCACGCCGAAGGGCAAACTGCCGGCAAAGAGCAGTTGAGCCATATCGTAAATCCCTTTATCGGCACCGACTACACCGGCAACACCTATCCCGGGGCGCAGGTGCCCTTCGGCATGGTGCAGCTCAGCCCCGACAACGGGCTGCCCGGCTGGGAGACAGCACGATAGCCGGCTTCAGCCACACCCATCTGAGCGGCACGGGGGCGGGCGACCTTTACGACATCTCTTTCCTCCCCGTCACCGAACCCCTGCGCACGGCGGCAGCACCGCTCGGCACGCACAGCCAGTTCTGCCACGCCGAGGAAGAGGCGCACGCCGGCTATTACGCCGTATGCCTCAAAGACTACGGCATCCGCGTGGAACTCACCGCCACAGAGCGGTGCGGCATACAGCGGTACGCCTTTCCGAAAGGCAAGAAAGCCATCGTGCTGCTCGACTTGGGCAAGGCGATGAACTGGGACCGCACCGTAGACTGCCGCCTCGAAGCCTGCGGCAGGCGGAGCATACGCGGCATGAGAGCCTCAGAAGGTTGGGCGCGGGGGCAGCGCGTGTTTTTCCAAACTCGCTTTTCCCACTCCTATACGCGCATGGCAGTAGACAGCGTGCCTGTCATGACGGACGGGCGGCGCACGGGGACGGCAATCAAGGCGCGGTTTGAGTTTGACAATCTCGGCGATGAGGCTCTGCTGACCGTCGTCACCGCCCTCTCGCCGACCGGCGAGGAGGGCGCGGAGAAAAACCTCGCGGCAGAAGCGCCGCACGACGATTTCGAGGCATACCGCAAGGCGGCTGAGGCGCGATGGGACGAAACTTTGGGGAAAATCGAGGTGGAAGGCGGCACGGCCGACGAGCGCGCTACGTTTTACACTGCGCTTTACCACGCTCTGCTCGCGCCCACGCTTTACTGCGATGCCGACGGCCTCTATCCCGGTCCCGACGGCAAGATGCATCGCGCCGCGCCGCGCAATTATTCCACCTTCTCGCTTTGGGACACCTACCGCGCCGCGCACCCCCTCTACACCCTGCTTTGCCCGGAACGCGCCGCAGAAATGGTGCGTTCCCTGCTCGACTTTGCCGAACAGAACGGGCGGCTGCCCGTGTGGACGCTGTGGGGCAGCGAGACCGACATGATGATTGGCTACCACGCCGCAGCGGTCATTGCAGATGCTTTTCTCAAAAATATCATGTCGCCTGCCGACGACATCAACCGCGCCCTGCGCCTCTGCCTCGCCACGGCGCGCAAGGACGAATATCGCGGCATCGGCTACCAGCGCACGCTGGGCTATGTGCCTTGCGACGTGAAGGATCCCTACAACAACGACAACTGGTCGCTCTCGCGCACCCTTGAATATGCTTTCGACGATGCCTGCATCGCTCGGCTGGCCGAAAGGGCGGGCGCAGCGGCAGAGGCGCGGGAGTTTGCCGCGCGCGCAGACTATTGGCGCAACGTCTACAACCCCTCCTCCGGCTATATGCAGCCCCGCCGCAGCGACGGCAATTTCGTGAGCCCTTTCAAGCCCGATGACTACACGCCCGACATCTGCGAGAGCAATGCCCGGCAATATTTCTGGTCGGTGCAGCACGACATACCGGGGCTTATCCGTCACTGCGGGCGCAAGCGCTTCGCCGCGTTGCTCGACAGCATGTTCGCCCACGAGAGCGCAGACACTGCTTCATTGCCCATTTTCTCCACGGGCATGATAGGGCAGTATGCGCACGGCAACGAGCCGAGCCACCACGTGGCTTACCTTTATAATTACATCGGCCGTCCCGAAACCGCCCAGTTGTTGGTGGACAGCATTCGCCGCAGCTTCTACTTCAACCGCCCAGACGGGCTTTGCGGCAATGAGGATTGCGGGCAGATGTCGGCATGGTACGTCTTTTCCGCCCTCGGGTTCTATCCCGTCGATCCTGCCTCGGGCAGCTACGCCCTCGGTACCCCATTGTTCCCCACCGTAACCCTTCATCTCTCCGACGGCAAAAAACTCGTCATCAAGGCGCAGCGCAACGGCGGCGCGGCAAGTCCGCTCGTGAAGTGCGTACGGTGGAACGGGCGCAAAGTGCGCCGCCTTGCCATAACGCATTCCGACCTCGTAAAAGGCGGCACTTTGACTTTTGAAATGCAATAGCGGGTTTGAAATTGCGGGAAAATGCACTGTGATAGTGCATTTTCTTGCGAAAAATGCACTTAGTGAGTGCAAAATGGCTATCTTTGCATAAGATAGGCTGCGGTTCGGTCATTAAAGTAAACTTTATTGCGCTCACCTTGCACTATCTTTGCCTCGGATTATAAATCAAAATCATTATGGATGGGTTGATAGCATACTATAAACGGCTGTTGCGGCTGACCGATACCTCGTTTCACAGATATATGTATGACAAAGTGAATTGGAACGGGCGTTTGGTGGGCATCGTCGGTGCGCGGGGCGTGGGGAAGACCACGATGATACTCCAATACATCAAAGAACAACTTGACGTAGACAGTACGCTTTACGTCAATGCGGAGGATTTCTATTTCGCCTCGCA
>SFPF01000105.1 GCA_004552155.1 Bacteroidales bacterium | reverse complement strand
CTCCACCGCCGCGCCGTGTTGGTTGTGGCCAAACACGACCGATTAACCCGCGACCTCGCCTTTGCCACCGACCTGATTTTTAACAAGCATATCCCCACCAAGATACTCAACCTCCCCGATGATGCCACCCGCGACCCGCTTTTGTTTGGTGTTTACTTTGGCCTCGCCCAACGTGAGGCCGAATTGATAAGCGACCGCACCCGCGCCGCCCTCGCCGCCAAGAAAGCCAACGGGGCAAAACTCGGCCGCCCCGATGCCGCCACAAGCATCACCGCCGAAATGCGAGCCAAAGCCGCACGCACACTCCAAAGCATCGCCGACCACCTCAACGCCCGCGGGGTGTACACAACAACGGGGCGACCCCACACACCCACAAGCGTTAACTTACTTTGTCGCCGTTATGAGATAGCCCGATGAGGCGACACCGCCCAAAGCTTCGACACCTCCACGCCGTGGGGGTGTTGCTTTTGTCGGTGTTTTTGTCGGTGTGCCTCGGTGATATTGTGTTAATCCAATTGCAGTAACAACGGCCACCATCACACCGACACACTCGGCGACAAAAGATTTTCGACACGCTAAAAACGTGGTCAGGTTGTAAGGGGTACGGGGGTAGCGTGGCCGATGGATGCCGTGCCGTGGGTGTAACGATAGCCGATTTTTTTTGCAGCTTATGAGGCGGGGGGTGTTTTTTATAGACCCTCCCCCGGGGCAAAACCAAATCCATGCACAAGGTTTACACGCGTGGCCAACTTTTGCCGCCGTGGGGGCTAAAAAGCGCGCACGCGCGTAAGGGGTCAAAATCGCCTCACAATCGCCGAAACGTCCGCGGGTGGATAAACTACCCACCGAAAGACTGAAACGCGAAAATAGGGGCGTTTACGGGGCTTGCAACGGCCTCGGGCTACAAAAGTAATTGCCAACCTTTGCAGCCCGACACCTCCACCGCCGCGAGATTGTGCCAAATTTTGGTACAATACCCGCCGTGGTGGGTGTGGTGCCGCGGGGTGTGCAAAGATTTTACACACGCTACCCCCACCTGCAACCCGATAGAAAGCGACCGCGGGCGCGTGGATGATGCCGACCACCGACAGCAGCACCCCGACAAGATGGGGCGACAATGAGAGCAGCGCGACCCCTCGAATGCCCCACCGCGTGGCCGGACTTTGCAAAGCTTTGCCGCCCCTGATGTCCTCCACCCGCCCGACCTTTGCAACGTTATAACCTCGCTAATGGCACGTTATAACCTCACTTTCAAAGGTTTAAACGTATCAAAACAACGTTATAACTCCCACTCAATTTGTTAAAGATTATTAACATTTACAACAATTTGGCGCAAAATGGCGCAACTTTGCCAAATAATTTGCTAACTTTGCACCCGAAGTCTATGCGATTAACTATTTCTTAATAGTTTATCGCCCCTCCCAAGCGGGGGGGGCGTGGATTGAAACAACAAGAACAACAGCGACAACGCACAACAGCGACCACAACCGCGAGCAGTGCAAGCCGCACAATGTCGCCTCCCACTTCGGTGGGGGCGTGGATTGAAACCAACGAAAATTCAACCGCCGTGAGGCGTTTCCCAACGATTATAAAACGAAAGTATTTGCGGCGCAAGCCGTCAACAAACCGAATACGGCCTCAAAAGTGAGGCCGTTTTTCGTATGGTAAAAAAAACACCGCGAAAAAGTTTGAAATTTGTGGCAAGTATGCAAAAAAATTCTTAACTTTGCAGTCAGATGCGGCGCAAAGGTTTAAGCCCGCAAATACTTTCAGTTTTATGACAATTCCAAAACACGCCCCGCGGGTAGGATACTACCTTGTTACGGCCTCCAAAGTACTCAAACCACAATGTCGCTATTGCCACCTGATGCAACGCGATAACAGCGGACTGCCCGACCTCTACCCGATGACACTCCAAGCGATGGCGCAAGAGCGCGACCGCGTTTTGGCCGTGTGCAGCAGCGTGGCCGATTGGGGCGCGATGACCTCCGCCCAATTACAAGACCTCTATGACCTCAAAACCTATTGCGATGGACAAGACACAACAACAGCAGCACAATGATGCAGCCACCCCGATGGATGCCGCCGCGCAAAGCTTCGACAGCCCCGACCCCGCGGGCGATGACACCCAAGCACCCCAAGAACGGGGCGCACTCCCTACCACTGCCGCCGACACTTTGGCGATGATACGGCGACAAGCGCAAACGGGTGTAACACCTGACACCGCCGAAAGCACGGACGGCACCGCTGCACCTGACGCCCTCCCGACTATCAACGTGGACGACCTCACCGCCCCCGCGTGGGATAATGACCCCTACGGCGATATTGTCAACTACTTTGCCGCTACCCCGATGGGCGACACGTGGGGAATGATTGGCGACCGCCCCGCACTCCCTCGACAAGGCGTTATCCAAATAGATGCCAAGCCTAAACAAGGCAAATCATTTGCCGCCCTCGCTATTGCCGTGGCGTTATTGGGCGATGCCGAAAGCTTTGCTAACCTCACCCCGATGGGCGACCGCCCCAAGTGTATCATTATCGCCGACACCGAAATGAGCAGCAGCACACTGCAACGCCGTGGCCGTGGGGTGTATAACACTATCGGCGACACCGCCACCCGCCGCCTGATAACTCTACAACTCGCAAAGTACCCCGCCGCCGAAAGATGGGGCAGACTGCAAAAGTATGTGGCCGCTTATAACCCCGATATTTTGGTAATTGACAACCTCACCAATATGCTACCCAACGTCAACGACCAAAACGATGCCTCCTTTGCTTGCGAGCAATTGGCGACAATGAGCAGCAGCCGCACAATTATTGCCGTTATCCACCAAAACAAGAGCCAAGAGGATACAAGCGCAACGGGGGCGATTGGTAGCAAACTCACCCAAATGGCCGTGGAGAGATACACCGCCAAGCGACAAAATGGGGTGTTTTACCTGATGCCCGTAATCGCCCGCGACACCGAAATACCCGATGGAGAGGCCGACCGCAAACAAATGTCGCTGACCTTTGCCGTGGCCAAAGATGAGGCCGACCCGCTAAGTATTGCCAAATTTGTGGATGGCAAACCGATGGCCGACCGCGCCGCCGAAGAAGAGGCCGCCGACAATGCCGCGAAATGGCGACAGCAGTTTGCAACAATCTTTGCAGACACCGACACACTCTCCTCAGGCGAAATGGTGGAACGATTATTGGCTAAATATTACGACTGCCGCACAGCCGCCAAAAATGCAATTAAGAACGCCAAGGCCGCGGGGGTGATATACAAGACAAGTGATGCACACTTAGCCCCCTATAAATTGGTCGCAACCAATTAGCCTAAAATCGCCGCCGATGACCTCCCAAAGAATCGCCCCAAGCAAACGTTCGGTAGGTTGGTCGGTTTGGTCTACCCCTATATATAGGGGGCTGACCAATCTGACCAAACTCCCGACCAATGTTTGCCCGATTGGTCGGATTGGCCAATTTGACCAAACTTTGACCAATCTGACCAAACTCCGAACAATGGGGGATTGTACCAAAAAATGGTACAAGCCCAGGCCGTCAATAATAGCAAGATAATAGCAAGGTTGAGCCAATATAATCGCCCCTCAAAAATCTATCTTTGTAGCCCCAAATGACCCAAAGATAACCCAAAGGTTTAACGACAAAAAAACAACAACTATGAACAATAAAAACACAGCAGCCGACCGAGCCGCCGCCGTTATTAACTACGCGCTCACTCACTCGGTGAATATATCGCCACCCGCTGGCGATGAACCCGGTTGGGCGCGCTGGTGTGATGCCCTCAAAGTGTTGGGCTACACCTGCACCGACTTTGTCGCCCTCTCTAACTGCCCCGCCCGCGATGCCGTCGCCAAATGGAACAGCCACAAGACCCCGCACAAATACTTTAAAAATGCCGATGCCGCCGCCGCTACAATACTGCATTTTGCCGCCGATGCCGGAGTACGTGCCAAAGACCTTTGCAGCCCGGACACGTGGACGACCAACCGACCGACCCGGACGACACCGACACCGCCGACGAAGCCGGAAAAGCTGGTAACAATGCCCCTCGACGTGGTCGCAACAATGGCCGAGAGAGCAGCAGCCACCGCCCTCGCCCGCTACCTTTGCGGCCTATTTGACCCCGAAGCCGTTAAACGTACCCTCGCCGCCTATATGGTAGGAGGATGCGAGCCGCCCTACCACAACGATGCCGAAAATGTTGGATTGTGGACGGCCTACCCGCTAATTTCTGCCGCTGGTGTGGTCGTGGACTGCAAGTTAATGGGCTACCGAGCGGACGGACACCGAGCCAAACGAGCGGACGGCTCTGGCCTCCTCGGCTGGTGGTTGAGCTGCACCAAACAACTCGGCAACGGATGCACCCGCGTGCCGTGGGTATGTTTTGGCGACCACCTCGCCGCCTCTGTCGACCCTGCCGCCCCGGTCAACGTGGTAGAGAGCGAGAAAACGGCGATAATGGCCACACTCTATTTTGGCGGGTATTGGGTCGCCGTCGGGAGCCTCGGTTTTTTGACCTCCGACCGCCTCGCCGCACACCGCCACCGCCAAATTATCATTTACCCCGATGCCGATGGCGTAACAGCGTGGACGGGCAAGATGGCCACACTTCGTGAGGATGGCTACAAAGTCAAGATGGACGGATTCGGCGTTAAGATGGCCGCGACACTCGCCGCCGCAGAGCTACTACCACCAAAGGCCGACCTCGGCGATGTGATTGAGTACGTGATAACTCAAACGGGTGCAGTTGGTCAACCTGACCAACCTGACCAACCTGACCAACCCAACCCGCAAGCCGATGAAACGAAATAGCACCCACACCACCACCGCAAGCTCCTGCCGCTCCTGCCGTTATTGGTATTGCAGTGTTAACGGACGTATGCGAATGCAAACAGCCGCGGGCGAGATTGATGGCGCAGTATGCCACCACCCGTATGCCACCGCGATGGCAAAACAATATGCCGCCGATTTTCGCCGCAGTTATGGGGCTACGGATATAGAGGCCGCGAACCTCGCCCTATGTGCCGAATATGTTTGTGTAACAATGGCGACAGCCAACAGCTTTTGCGAGATGTGGACGGACGACACCCACAAGTCTATCTTGCCGCCTCCACCACTCACCGCCCCGACACCTCCACAAGCCCCACAACAGCCCCACAAACGCCGTTAACGGCAAAGGTGGAGAGGATGTAAATAACAGCGATTAAAGTTGCATAAATCGCCGATTTTTGCTAACTTTGCAGTGCAATAGGATAACGCCCCCGCGGGATTGTCGCCACACTCACCGACACCGCGGGGGCGTTTTGTCGGTGTACTCGCCCGCCGATGGGTGCCACCGACCAACAGCAGCGCGACCCCCTCGGATGAGGATGCAGCGCACCACCGACCGCCGCCAACGGCCTCACAATCGCCGCCAATTACCTTTGCCGCCCAACAGCCCGACAACCCGCACCGCCGAAGTATTAAAAATTTTTAAATCTTTATATGCCCGTTTGTGGTTTTAAAAATTTTTCGTAACTTTGCATCGTAACCCAAAACCTATTGCAAAATGACTACAAAAGTAACCCCCACCAACGCACGTAACTCCCGCGCCACCGATGCCACTAAATGGGTAGCGTATTACCGCACCTCCACCCGCCGCCAAAACCTCGGTTTGGACGCACAACGCGCCGCCGTACAAGCCGCCGCCCTCGCCGCGGGGGCTACAATAATCGCCGAATATCAAGAGCAAGAGAGCGGGCGCGACCGCACACGTGCCGCCCTCGGTCAGGCTATCGCCGACACACTCCACCGCCGCGCCGTGTTGGTTGTGGCCAAACACGACCGATTAACCCGCGACCTCGCCTTTGCCACCGACCTGATTTTTAACAAGCATATCCCCACC
>SFPF01000104.1 GCA_004552155.1 Bacteroidales bacterium | reverse complement strand
GGGATTCTTGATTTCGTCCTTGTAGCCCGTGCCGATTTCCTCGATGGAGCGTTCGCCGTAGCCGATGCCGTCCTGCCAGAAGTTGAAGGTGAGCTGGCGGGCGGCGGAGCGTGCGTAGTTGTAGGTCACGCACTCTTCGATTTCAGCCTCGGGGTATTCGATGTGACGTATGCCGAAGGTCATGAACTTGCGGCTGCGCGTGGCTGCGCCGGTGCTGTCGTATTCGGGGCCTGCACCGTCGTTTTCGCAACCGTCGAGGCGTGCCATCTTGCCCGTGCCGGCGGAGAGCACCGTCTTTTGGAAAATGAAGTCGGCCACCGAGGCGGGCAGAGCCTTGGCGAGGTTGAGCGTCTTGCCTGCCTCGTTCACGTTGCTGTAAAGGAAGGCGGCATCGAACGGATCAATGCCTTCGCAGAGGCGGCGCACCTGGCCGGTGAAGTTGTCCATGGTGCCCGTCACGTCGTAGGGGTGGTATGCACCCACGCTCATGGCGTTGAGCTCTGAAAGGGCGGCATAGCCGTTGGCCTGGTAGAAGCCTGAGTCGTGGCTGGCATTTGCCACGTTGATTTCGGGCACATAGAGGTAGAGGTATACCTTATATTGCGTGCCGCCCGGCTGCGGACGGTATTCCTGACGGATTTGCGCAATGGTGTCCACTACGGAGCCGGAGCCCGTGCCGCCTGCAAGGCCGGCGCAGATGTGGAAGGTGACTTGCTGGTCGTTCGTCTGGCTCTGCATGGCCTGCACTGCCTGCTTGAGGCGCGACATGAAGTCGCTGCCGTCGCGGCTGGCGAGGTTGTTGGCGAAGAGCGTGCGGCCGAGGCGGCGGCGCTGTCCGCCGATGCCTGCGGTAACGAGCGGACCGAGCTTGCTCGTCATCAGGTCGATATCGCCCGAATTGAGGAAGCACTTGATGCCGGGATAGAGCGAAAGGTTCTGGAACATGTTCATGCCGAGCCCGTGGATCGACACCTTTTGCGCCTCTTTCAGATGCACATACTTGCCCATCACTTTCCAGCCCTCGCGCGAATTGAGGTCGTCTTCGCTGGAATCTACATAGAGATAGTTGACGCAGGTGCCGTTGGTGGGTTCGTTGGAACGAAATTCCTCATAAACTTTTTTGCGGAACTCGCGCAGCACCTTGCCGCCCGTACCGCCAAGACCAATGAGAAGATGGTTTGCCATAGCGTTATTTTGAAGTTAAGATTAATAAATATTCTGTGGTTGGGGCGATTTGAAAAACGCCCGGATAAATAGTTGTCTCTTTGATTTATGCCCTGCTGTGCAAAACGCCCCGACTAAAAATCATCGCTGCTGTGCGTCCGCGCACTGCTGCCCGTGCGCCGCCGCGAGGCAATGGCGCGCTGCACGTCCATGGTCTTGATCACCAGGAACGCGCCAATCACGAGGAACAACAGGCACCAGCCCAACCGTTTCAGGATATAAATGTTTAGGAACTTGTCCAGCGTTTCATGCATAGAAGCGGCGATGTCGAGCGGCGTATGCCCTTCAAAATCTGCCCAGTCCACGTATTCCGCAATGACCGGGAACACGGCAGTGGCCTCTTTGAAAATCTCGTCGGTCTGCTCCTGCGAGAACTCGTAATCGGGCATAAAAGAGGCCCTCAAGGCGACAATCTCATTGATACGCGCCTCGATTTCATCGCCGAAGCTCTTGCATGCAAAAGCCCCGCAAATAAGAATGGATTGATAAAGGAAAAAACAGAAGACCACTGCGCCAGCCACATAACTGAGCGGCGTAAACGTGCGGTTCTTATACCAGCCCTGAATGGCTAAGAATAAGAGAATTACCCCCCCCAGAGCGAACAAAAAGCCTAAGAAGATGCTAAGCAGGGAGTTGGTGAAAATATCAACTAAAAGCCCCATGGATAGAGTTTTTTAGGTTATGATACAAATACTATCGCTTGCAAATGTAAACAAATAAAACAATATTTTAATAGGAGATTGTATTAAAAAACGCCCTTCCCCGCCATTTTTTCCAAAATAACGGACTTTTCCGTTATCTTTTGCACGCCTGCTGCCACTTTGTGCAACGTCTCTCTCGCGCGCGTATATATTAATATTGTGTGGCTCGGAGCAAATTTTTATTATCTGCCTCCTATTTTTTGCTAAGTGGCTGAAAGTTTTTTCTATCCTATAAGAAATTTTTTGTTACAAACTTTGTAACACGTATTACAAGGTTTGTAACATGTGTTAGCAAGTTTGTAACGACCGTTACAAAGTTTGTAACAAACTTTTTCTTAGCAGATAGTGAAAAACATCAAGGGGAAAGGAAAAACTTAGAGGGAGAAAGGGAAAAGCATGTGCAGGGAGAGCGCGGCTGAAACGCGAGCAAACGAACGGGGCGACGCGAGCAAATGCCACGTCGCCCCGTATTGGATTTTTGTTTATGCCAATTCAATGGGATTTCGCTCAATCCTCGTTGCGCGAGAAACGGTAGGAAAGGGACACGAGGCCCGAGAGGTTGCGGCCGCCGCCCGAGGTGAAGGGCACGAGGCCGAAGTCGGCCTCCACGCCGAGGGTGATGCCATTGGGGAACTGATAACCCGCGAGGGCCTGTATGCCGGCATCAAACCGCCGGGCACCAGGAGCGGAGAAGGTGTTGCGGTCGTAGTAGAGTTTGCTGCCGCCCTGCTGCGTACCATCACCCTTGGTCTTCTGCTTGCCCGCAACGCCGCAGGCAAGGTAAGGGCCTAAACCGGCAACGATGTACTTGCCCTCGCCTGTTCGGAAGTAGTAATTGAACACGAGGGGCAACTCGAAATAGCCTGCCGAGGTGGAGCGGCTCATGATGCCCGTGAGGGGCTGCCCCGTCTCCTCGTCAAACCGCTGCTGCCCGTTGTCATCGTAGATGAAGACGTGGCTATTGGGGTCTTTCCAACCTTTGCCGTAAAATACGAGGGAGGGTGCGAACGTGAGTTTCTGGTTGAACTCGTATTCATAGCCCACACCGATTTTGTACGCGCCGACGGCACGGGCATGCCCGTAGTGCGTGGCCAGTCCGCCGCCGACTTTCAGAAAGATGTTTTGCGCGGCGAGTGGCAGGCTGAGGCACATGGCGAGCAGCATCAGGGTGCAAAGGAGGATACGCTTCATTGGGAATTTATTATTGAGGGAGTTGGTAAAATCCACGGATTATTATTTTTGCCCACGAATCTCACGAATCTTCACGAAACGTTTTCAATGAAATCAATGGCGACCTGATCGGTCGCACTAATCACACGAATAATATGATTGAATTAGTGAAAATTCGTGCGACCGTACAGGTCGCCATTATTTCGGAGAGCAATGAATTCGTGAAGATTCGTGTGATTCGTGGGCAAATAAAGAATATCTATAAACTTGATATTTGTGGAAACATCGCTACGTGGAACATCGCGAACGGGCGTTTTTAATAAGATTGGCGGCGGCTTCAAAGAACTGCTTCCAATCGTCGCGGCTGTGCTTCCTGCGGTCGTTGGCAAACTCGGCTTCGATTTGCTCGCGGCGTGCCGCCTTCTTGGTCTTTCGCTTGGGGCGTTCGGTGTTGCGCGGCGCGAAGTCGCCCTCATCTTCGGGGTCGGCCCAGTCCACCACCACCTTGCGCTCGCCCACTTTCACGCGCTTCATCTTTTGCAGCACGCGCATAGCGTCGGCTTCGGGCACTTCAAAGAACGAGCAGTTGGTCGTGAGGTCGATGCGCCCGATGTCTACCTTCGCACCCTTGACGTGGCGGTTCACGAGGTTGATGATTTCGCGGGCGTAGAAGTTGTCGCGCTTGCCGAGGTTGATAAAAAGCCGTTTGTAACCCGGCTCAGCCTTACGCGGTCCACCCTGAGGCCCGCGCCGTTCTGCCCGCTCGCCGCCGCGTTCACGGCGCGGCTTCTCCTCACGGGCTTTGTCGTCGCGCTCGCGACGTTCCGAGGGCTGCATGATTTCGGGCGCGTCGGCGTAGTATTTGAGGAAATGGCCGAACTCACGGCTCACAATACGCTTCACAACATCTTCCTTAGAAAGCCATTCGAGCTTGCGGAACACTTCGGGGAGGAAGGGCGCGATTTCCGTTTCGTCGACTTCGATGCGCTCGATTTCGTCGATTACGCGATAGAGCTGCTTGGTGCAGATTTCTTTCGGCTCGGGCAGAGTGGCGGCTTCAAACTTCTTTTGAATCACCTTCTCGATGATGCGCACCTTGCCTTTTTCGCGCAGGTGAATGATGCTGATGCTCGTGCCGCGCTTGCCGGCGCGTCCCGTGCGGCCGGAGCGGTGCGTGTAGTTTTCCACGTCGTCGGGCAAGCCGTAGTTGATTACGTGCGTGAGGTCTTCCACGTCGAGTCCGCGCGCCGCCACGTCGGTAGCCACGAGGAGCTGCGTGCGGTGCTGGCGGAACTTCTGCATCGTGAGGTCGCGCTGCGCCTGCGAGAGGTCGCCGTGGAGGGCTTCGGCGTTGTAGCCGTCGCGGATCAGGAGGTCGGCAATTTCCTGCGTTTCCATGCGGGTGCGGCAAAACACGATGGCGTAGATGCGCGGGTAGTAGTCCACGATACGCTTGAGTGCCAAGTACTTGTCGCGGGCGTGCACGAGGTAGTAAATATGATTGACGTGCTCCGCCCCCTCGTTGCGCGAGCCGACTACGATTTCCTTGTAATCTTTGAGGTAACTCTTGGCGATGCGCTCTATCTCCTTGCCCATAGTGGCGGAGAAGAGCAGCGTGTTGCGCTCTGCGGGCACGCCGGCAAGAATGGCGTCGATGCTTTCAGAGAAACCCATGTTGAGCATCTCGTCGGCCTCGTCGAGCACCACGTTTTCAACGGCGTCGAGCTTGGCCACGCCGCGCTCCATAAGGTCGATGAGGCGACCGGGCGTTGCCACGATGACCTGCACGCCGCGCTTGAGGGCGCGGATTTGCGAGTCGAACGATGCGCCGCCGTAGACGGCCAGCACGTGCAGCCCCTCGATGTAGCGCGAATAGTCTTTGAGGTCCTCGCAGATTTGGAGGCACAGTTCGCGGGTAGGACTGAGTATCACGGCTTGCGTGCGCTTGTCCTCGGGATTTACTTTCTGCAAGACGGGCAGGCCGTAGGCAGCCGTTTTTCCCGTGCCGGTTTGCGCCAGGGCTATGACATCGTTGCCTTCGCCAAGCAGATAGGGGATTACTTCTTCTTGCACGGGCATCGGGTGTTCATAGCCCATTTCGGTGATGGCGCGGAGCAAGTCTTCCGAGACGCCGAGTTCTTCAAATGTTTTCAATGTGGGGAAATAATAAATAATGAGCGTGAAGAACAAGACCGTTTCAAGAAGCAATGCGAACGATTACGCTAAAAGTGTCTGGAATTTTCGTGCAAACGAGAGCAATCAAGTCTACTTGAATTGCCGAGTGCAGCCGAAAATCTCGCAGAAGAGACACTACGGAGCGAAGCGACAGTAACCGGGGACGAAGTCCTCGGTCAGGCGCATTGAGGCCGATGTGCCTGGAAGGCACTACGCCATAGGACAACGCTCCACCGCAGGCAGGAACTCTTTATCCTTCACAATAAAATTAGAGCATTTGCCCTGCAAAGTTAGGAAAAGTTTGGGCGATTTTCGGGCGTTAAGCCGCTTATCTTATAAGGAAATGCAAAAAAAACGCCGCCGCGCACCCCGCGCTTGCGATTTTATCCATAATTTTGCAAGTTAGTGTGCATCTTGCTCCGCAGCAAGGCATGATTTCCGCAACAGCTTTATTCAAAATAATGAAGAGATTTCAACTTGTAAACAACCTTACCGGCTGGCTCGCCTTCCTCGTGGCTGCCTTTACGTATTGCAGCACCGTTGAGCCTACCGCAAGCTTTTGGGACTGTCCCGAGTTCATCACCACGGCCTTCAAACTCGAAGTGGGGCATCCCCCCGGAGCACCTTTCTTCATGCTGACGGGCAACCTTTTCTCGCAATTCACCGACGACCCCGCCAAGGTGGCCTACTGCGTGAACATCATGTCGGCACTGCTTTCGGCCATGTGTATCCTCTTCCTCTTCTGGAGCATCACGCACCTCGCGCGCAAACTCATCTGCACCGACGGCATCGTCACCACCTGGACGCAGACAATATTAATAATGGCGTGCGGCCTGACGGGCGCGCTGGCTTACACGTGGAGCGACACGTTCTGGTTCTCGGCCGTCGAGGGTGAAGTTTATGCCTACTCCTCGATGTTCACCGCCTTGGTGTTCTGGCTGATTTTGAAATGGGAGGACCATGCCGACGAGCCCCACTCCGACCGCTGGCTCGTACTGATTTTCTACCTCACTGGACTTAGCATCGGCGTACACCTGCTCAACCTGCTCTGCCTGCCCGCCATCGCCTTGGTATATTATTATAAAAAATCGCCCAAGGCCGGCCTGCGCGGCTCGCTCATCGCCCTCGGCGTTTCGATGGTGCTCGTGGCTGCCGTGCTCTACGGCGTAGTGCCCGGCATCGTGAAGGTGGGCGGCTGGTTCGAGCTGTTCTTCGTGAATACCCTCGGCTTGCCGTTCAACACAGGCATGGTGGTATACCTACTCGTGCTGATCGGCGTAGTGCTCACCGCTATTTGGAGCACCACGAAGAAAGACCGCAAACGCTCCATCGTGCTCTACACACTCTCCGTCGCCCTGCTCGGCATACCTTTCTACGGCCACGGCGGCAGCGCCATCGTGATCGGTATCGTTGTACTCGGTGCGCTTGTGTTTGTGCTGAATATGAAGGACAAGGAGGGCAACTACCTGCTGCGCAAGCGTTTCCTCAACACCTCGCTGCTCTGCATGCTGATGCTGATGATAGGCTACTCCTCGTATGCCGTCATCGTGATCCGCTCCACGCAGAACACGCCGATGGACCAAAACTCGCCCGAAGACATCTTCACCCTCGGCACCTACCTCGGCCGCGAGCAATACGGCAGCCGCCCGCTCTTTATGGGCGAAGCCTACAACTCTCAGGAACAGGCCTTGGCGGCCGATGCCATTGGCTATGAGAAAGGCGAGCGCATACAGCGCAAGGAAAAGGCTTCGGCCGACGAAAAAGACAGTTACGAGACGGTATCGGAAACCACAGGGCTTACTTATCCCAGTGCCCTGACGATGCTCTTCCCGCGCATCTATTCCGCTAACCACGCGCAAGCCTATGACGACTGGTTGGGCGGCGTGCCGATGAAGCAGGTGACGTTCCGCACCCCCGACGGCTATGACTATCCCGGCGAAATACCCACGCAGGGCGCCAATCTGCGCTTCTTCCTGTCGTATCAAGTGAACTTCATGTACTGGCGCTACTTCATGTGGAACTTTGCCGGCAGGCAGAACGACATTCAGGGCAACGGCGAACTCGAGCACGGCAACTGGACCAGACGTGCTTAAAGAGAATAAGGGACACAACGTGTTCTACTGCCTCCCGCTACTCCTCGGCCTGCTTGGCCTTTTCTGGCAAGCCTACAAAGGCGATCGCGGCATCAGGCAATTCTGGGTAGTGTTCTTCCTCTTCTTCATGACGGGCTTGGCCATCGTGCTCTACTTGAACCAAACGCCGCAGCAGCCGCGCGAACGCGACTATGCTTACGCGGGTTCGTTCTATGCCTTCGCCATTTGGATTGGTCTCGGCGTTGCAGCCATCGCCGACTGGCTGGGCCGCCTGCTGAAAAAGCAGCCAGTGGCAGTCGCTGTGGCTTCCGTCATCGGCATTCTCGTGCCGCTGCAGATGGTAAGCCAAACGTGGGACGACCACGACCGCTCCGACCGCTACGCCTGCCGCGACTTCGGACTCAACTACCTGAACACGCTGCCCGACGACGGCAAGCCCATCATCTTTACCAACGGCGACAACGACACCTTCCCCCTCTGGTACAATCAGGAAACGGAAGGCAACCGCACGGATGCCCGCGTGTGCAACCTCTCGTACCTGCAAACCGACTGGTACACCGATCAAATGCTGCGTCCCGCCTACGATTCGCCCGCGCTGCCCATCACGTGGCCGAGGCTCTGCTACGTAGACAACGGCAAGCACACGTTCTACCCCATCCGCCCCGAAGACGGCAAGCACACGTTCTACCCCATCCGCCCCGAAGATAAAAGCATTCTCGAAGAGATAAAGAAAAAAGATCCGACGGTCGACCCCTACGAACTCAGTTACGTGCTCGACCATTTCGTGGCGCGTCCCGAGGGCGGCTATTTCCCCACCGACAGCCTTGTGCTTACCGTGGACAAAGAGGCGGTGCGCCGCTCGGGCATGATGATCCCCGGCGACTCTATCCCCGACAAGATGCAGATCTCCCTCAAAAAGGCCTACGAAAGGCAGCGCGGACTGTATCGCGTGGACATCATGATTTACGAAATGCTCGCCCGCACCAACTGGAAGCGCCCGATGTATATGAGCGTCACGCTCGGTCCGAACAACTACGCCGGCCTCGAAAACTTCCTCGTGCTCGAAGGACTTGCCTACCGCATCACGCCGTTCAACTTCGGCACGATGCGCACCGTAGATGCCGACAAGATGTACGACAACATGATGAAGCGCTTCGCCTTCGGCAACGTCAAGGCGAAGGGCATCTACCTCGACGAAACCGTGATGCGCATGTGCCAGACGCACCGCCGCATGCTCTGCCTCCTCGCCAAATCGCTGCTCGATAAGGGCGAGACCGAAAAGGCGCGCAATGTACTGCGCAAATGCAAGGAGGAACTGCCTGCAGAAAATATCCCCTACGAATACGACGATGAAGACATTGCCTATCTGTGGTATCAAGTGGGAGAGAAGAAGGAAGCAGAGCGCGTGTGCAAGGACGTGCTGAAATACGATTTCCAATATTTCGCTTACCTCAACTCGCTTTCGCCCGAACGGCAGCGCACTTACGTACGCACCGCCTACTATCTGTTCCGAGGCCTTATAAGCAACCTGCAAGTGCTCAACATGGCAGAGTCGAAAGATATGAAGCATTACGAAGCCGAATACCAAAAACTGCTCGATACGCCAGTGGGCACCACGGCGGCAAATCTATATATGGAGCAGATGCAAGACTACGGCGAATAACAGAACAAAGAGAACGTAGAGATGATCATCGAGCAGCCCGCCATATTCCTCCGATGGCTCTATCCCCAAGCCCTCTGGCGCATGGATAGAAAGGAGCGCGCCGTATATCTCACCTTCGACGACGGCCCCATTCCCGAGGTAACGCCGTGGGTGCTCGATGTCCTTGACCACTACGGCATCAAGGCTACGTTCTTCATGGTGGGCGACAACGTGCGCAACACCGACCTTTTCCGACCGCCGCATGGCTGGATGAAGTGGGGGCAATATATTCTCGTGAAAGAGAAATACCGCGTGGTGATGTGGGACCTCGTGACGCGCGACTATTCCAAGCGCCTCAACGGGCGCGACGTGCTGCTCAACGTGCGCCGCTACGCCCGCCCGGGCAGCATCATCACGTTCCACGACTCCGTGAAAAGTTACGAGAAGCTCACCTACGCCCTGCCCCGCGCCATCGAGTGGCTACGCTCGCAGGGGTATGCGTTCAAAGTGTTCGACTGAATTTTCTCCTTCGCCCGCCTATATATATTAATGTATAGTTCCAAACATCTTTTTCGCCTTTCTCTTCTGACGCTCCTGCTGTGGGCGGCAGGCGGACTTGCCGTGCTGCGGGCGCAGCAGGACCCCTCGTTTGTGCACTACTGGCAGATGGAGACGCAGTTCAACCCCGCCGCCGCAGGGCGCACGCCGCAGCTCAACATCACCGCCGCCCTCCAAACGCACGCCATGGGCTACGAGGACGCGGGCAGCACGATGTACGCCGGGGCGGACATGGCGTTTGCCATAAAAAAGACGCGCCACGGCGTGGGCGTGCTCTTCCAAAACGATGAGTTCGGCCTCTTCTCGCACAAGCGCTTCAGCCTGCAATACGCCTTCCACTTCAAACTTTGGGGCGGGCACTTGGGCATCGGCGCGGAAGTGGACATGCTCAACGAGTCGATTAACGGCTCTAAGGTGGACCTCAACGATGCCAACGACCCGGCATTTCCCAACACAGACCTCTCGGGTTCCAAGTTCGACGCCTCCGTCGGGCTTTTCTACACACACAAGCGCTGGTACGCCGGAGTGGCGATGCAGCACGTCACCGCACCGACTATTTATATGGGCGAAACAAACGAGTATAAAGTAAAATCGGTGTATAATTTTACGGCGGGATACAATATTCGCACCAAAAATCCGTTCTTTTACATAGCACCCTCTGTGTTATTGCGCTACGACGGCGTGAACTTCCGCAGCGACATCACCGCGCTGCTGCGCTACGCCAAGGAGCGCAACAGGATTTACGGCGGCGTGGGCTACAGCCCGCTCCATTCTGTCACTTTCCTCGTCGGCGGCATGTTCCACGGCGTGGATTTAAGTTATTCTTACGAGGCCAACACCTCAGGCATGACTTTCGGCGCGGGGCAGCACGAGATTACTCTCGGCTATCGCCTCGACCTCGACCTTGGCAAGAAGGGCAAGAACCTGCACCGCAGCGTGCGCTATCTGTAGTAGGGGCGTTTTGCAAAACGCCCGCCTTACACAACCTTTTTCGGGCGTTTTACAAAACGCCCCTACTCGTGAGCAACTACGAATAAAAACAATACAATATAAATAATGAGACATTCTTTTAGCATTCATACATTGAAGCTGCTCTTGCCGGCAGCCTGCTGCCTGTTGCTCGCTGCCTGCATGGGCAACAGCCGGGCCATGCAAAACGGCGGCGAGGTGACGGGCAGCAGGGCGACCTCGTTTACAGAGCCCGCCCCCTACGGTATGGTGGAAATAAAGCGCGGTTTCCTCAAAGTGGGCCTCGAAGAGCCCGATACGCTTTGGGGTACGGCAACGCCGTCGAAGGAAATCTCCGTGGACGGTTTCTGGATGGACCAGTCGGAAGTGACTAACTCCATGTACCGCCAGTTTGTGGAGTGGGTGCGCGACAGCATCATCCGCGAACGCCTTGCCGACCCCTCTTACGGCGGCGACGAAACCTACAAAATCGAGGTTGACCGCTACGGCGAGCCGGTGAAGCCCCACCTCAATTGGACGAAACCCATTCCCTGGCGCAAGCCTACGGAAGACCAGGAGCGTGCCATCAACAGCGTCTATATTACCCACCCCATCGACGGCACGAAGATGCTCGACGCCAAGCAGATGATTTATCGTTACGAGGTGTTCGACTATGAAAAGGCGGCTCTGCGCAAGTACCGCCTCGACCCGAAGGAGCGCAGCCTCAACACCGACCGCCCCGCCGACCCCGACGAGGTGGTGATGATTTCCAAAGACACGGCCTACGTGGACGAGAACGGCGAGATTGTGCGCCAAACCATCGAGCGTCCGCTCACCTCGCTCTACGATTTCCTCAACACCTATATCGTGCGCGTCTATCCCGACACCACGTGCTGGGTAAACGATTTCCCCAACGCCAACAACGAACCTTACATGAAGCTCTACTTCTCTTCGGCCGTCTACAACGACTACCCCGTTGTGGGCGTTACGTGGGAGCAGGCGCAGGCCTTCTGCGCTTGGCGCACGGAATACTTACTGAAAGGCATGGGGCCGCAGGCGCGCTTCATTCAGCGCTATCGCCTGCCGACTGAAATAGAGTGGGAATATGCCGCACGCGGCAAAGAGGGCAACCCCTTCCCGTGGCAGGGCAACGAAACTAAGAGCGAGCAGGGCTGCTACTTTGCCAACTTCAAGCCCGACAAGGGCAACTACACCGAGGACGGCAACCTCATCACCTCGCGCACTGGCATCTACGGGGCTAACTCCAACGGCCTTTACGATATGGCGGGCAACGTGGCTGAATGGACCAGCACGGTCTACACGGAAGCCGGCGTGCAGGCCATGGCCGACCTCAACCCCGAACTGCGCTACAACGCAGCAAAGGAAGACCCCTATCTGCTGAAGCGCAAATCCGTGCGCGGCGGCTCGTGGAAAGACCCCTTCTCCGTTATCCGCTCGGCTTGGCGCACGGCGGAATACCAAAACCAGCCGCGCTCTTACATCGGTTTCCGCTGCGTGCGCTCCAAAGCCACTACTACCAGCACCGTCAACAGCGGGCGAAAGAAGAATAAATAAGGCATTAGTAAACAAGTAAACAAGTATACGAGTAAACGAGTAAACAAGTAAACAAGTATACAAGTAAACAAGTATACAAGTAAACAAGACATGTTACTCATAATAATATAATTAGCAAGACTTCTCTGTCTCGTCTACTCGTTTACTTGTACACTCGTCTACTAAAAATAATTCTCAACCCATTATGTCCAAGAAAATAAACATCGTGGTACGCCTGCAACACTGGATGGACAGCGTGCCGGGACAGACTTTCCTTAACTACGCTTATAGCTGGGGCGCATCGATCGTTATCCTCGGCGCACTCTTCAAACTCACGCACATACCGGGCGGCAACTTCATGCTCTTCATCGGTATGGGCACGGAGGTCGTGGTGTTCTTCCTCGCAGCCTTCGACCGCCCGTTCGACAAGAACGAGGTGGGCAAGGAACTCCCGCCCGACTATGAGACGGACGAAGAAATTGCCGACCGCATGGGCATCAGCGATGATGATGAAACCAATGAACCCGACAGCGAAGGCGACACCTACCGCGCCGAAGGTCAGCCCATCGGAGGCGGCGGCGTAGTGATCGGCGGCGGCACAGGCGGCGGCACTATCATTGTGGCCGGCGGCTCTGGAACGGGCAATGCCGGCACTGGTTCGTCCGCAGAAGCAACGCCGCAGCAGCCCGACATCGTGCAGGCTGCCCGCGAGGCCATCGCGCTCAACACGCCGCAGGGCGACGAACCCTTCGAAAACGAGGCACAACGCCTGGCCGCCATTATCCGCGCTGCCAACGACGAACTGCTCCGCCGCGCACAGGCCGCCCTCTCGCCCGAAATGGAGGAAGCCACGCAGACCTATATCGACAAGCTGCGCCTGCTCTCCGAAACCTTCGCGAAAGTGGACGAACAGAGCGCGAAACTCACGCGCGACAGCGAGGAAATGGAAAACCTCAGCCGCACGCTCACGGGCATCAACAAGGTGTACGAACTCCACCTCAAGGGCATCAGCCTGCAAGTGGGCACCATCGAGCAAATCAACGAGCAGACAAACCGCCTCGCACAGCAAATCGAAGAACTCAACGGCGTTTACGGCCGCATGATAGAGGCACTCACGGTGAACATGCGCGGCGCACAGCCTGCCGGCAACTCCGCCAACAATAATTAAAACCACATCCTGTAATGGCAGTAAAGAAAAGACCGGTATCTCCGCGCCAAAAGATGATTAATCTCATGTATATCGTCCTTTTGGCCATGCTGGCGCT
>SFPF01000006.1 GCA_004552155.1 Bacteroidales bacterium | reverse complement strand
TCTGCGCAGAAAAAGTTTGTTACAAAGTTTGTAACATGTATTACAAAGTTTGTAATATGCGTTACAAAGTTTCTAACATGTGTTACAAACTTTGTAACACAAACTTTCTTATAGGACAGGAAAAATTATCTTGCGGATAGTGAAAACTATCTTGCTGAAAATAAAAATTATCTTGCAGATAATTCGAGGGAGAGCGGCAGGCATTAGTGACGGGTCAACCCTTCATTAGTGTAGGGTTGGGAAGGCAAACTATACACTCGTAACATATTTATATACAAATTGATACAGCATTTGTGACGGGCATGCCGGGTTTTTCGGGCAAAAAAATGCGTAACGCGCACGCGCGCGAGGCGGCAATCCGTGGATATGATACTTTGATTGCGCGTGGCAAAAAAAGCCCTTACCTCTTCGTCGCCGATAAGGTAAGGGCATAGGGCTTGAGCACCTTCACAATTTCTGAGTTTCAGAATTGCCTGTATTCAACAGGATGGTCGGGGCACTTACTTGCCCTTGGCTGTCTGTTAAATGATAAAACAAAAGTGGAGGTACTTGTTCACTCGTTTACTTGTTTACTTGTACACTCGTTTACTTGTTTACTAAAATAGTTCATATGAATGTACAATATTTTTTATTCATCAACGATGTCAACAGCATCTTCGTCAGAAACAACTCTGTCGATATAGGTTTCTATCTGAATTGCTTTGTTAACGGAAAGAATAGTTTCCAGTTTTGTTGAAAGAAGTTCGTACCTCTTTTCATAATACGTGTCAAAATCTTTGATGTCCAAACTTATCCCGGTAGGGATTAGGCATTTTTCGCAGAAAGCATTTTTGTCTGACGTCTGTGTATTTGCTTCAACCCATTCGCTCAACGTCTTGCCGTTCTTCTGTTCATTGTCGGCAGAAGACAATAACTGGAGATTAACGATTGAGTTGTATTCTTCCCATGTGTGCTTGCCTCCGGTAGCCACATAGTCGTCAAAACTCTTCTGTGGGTGAAGGTGATCTTGCTCCATTGTATATTGAGTCTTGGTATGGTCAATATATGGGTACAATAATCTAAGTACCATCAGAGAGAGTCGTTCGCCCTTCTGTATCTTCAGCAAACTGGGTATCAGCTCTGATACATTCACCTTCTGCTGGCCAATCAGTGACGACAATTCGTCGGCAGGGAATGCTGTGATGCTGAGCGGGGTTGGTTCTGTCAGCCCCCTTTGGTATGCCATTCTCGACAACGCAATAGTGGTTTCCACGCTACCATTGAAACTACCCAGCAACTGTGCTTTTATCAGCCATTTGTACATTGCCACTCTGTCTGCCTCAAACGAGGTCTTCTCGATATCGTTGGCTATGCCACGATGATGAATATAATACAGGATAGGAAGGACTGCATTGTTTGCTGTCAAAGTCGTGGCGTCAAATCCCATTCGTTTCAACATGCCAAAGGTTTTGACCATTGTTGTGCGAATCGACGGCCATGCCTTCTCTGTTTCATTGACAAAATTGTTCGTCATGCTCATAATCTTGAACGATGTATCTCTGTGATAGAGATACAGTATTGTTCTGATTATCAGGCTTTCATCCACCTTGAACCCCATGTTGTTTATTTCATTACGCAGGTTGTATATATCCCTTGAATTCAAGATGTTCCATTTTGAAGAGATAATGGACAATAACATGTCGGCAGGCTTCAGTTGCTTTCCACCGTTATTGATGCGCAGGAAAATCTGAACCGCCTTTTCTGCTGTATCAGAATCATCAAGATAGTAATTTATATGTTGCTCATCAAACACGACCGTGCGTAGTCGCCTTACGCATCTCTTCTCTTGTTTGTCCAGATTCTCTTTGTCTAAGAAATCATCCAGTATTGATGCGTCTCTATATTTTAATATATCTCCCACCTTGAACCATTTGATGTCACGGTTATATGGTTCGTATGGAATTTTCTGTGTTTCTGTATAGATGGCCTCATTGCCTGTGACATTGTCTTCCAGAAATTTGAAAATATACCAGTTGTCCTTCTCGTCCCCGTCTTTTCTCTGATCGAGGTTCAGGTAAAGGTGTGCCTTACGATAATTCTCTTCGGTATCGTCCAGTTTGCCCGACTTCTTGCCTCCCTTGCGTACTGCCACATAACCACGAAGGCCTAAGTAGAGCGAGGTCAGTCGCTGCTGACCGTCAAGTACACAATAGAAGTCTTCAGTTGGAATGATCGAAGCATTGGTATGATGATAATCCTCCTGATAGAACTTTAGAAATTCAAAGTACTGATAGTCCTGCATCAGGTGTGTATCAGATTCCCCGGAGTCTTTCTTGATGTTCCAAAACAACATTGAACTGATAGGATAGTCCTGCATCAACGAGTCAAATAACCTGTAGATACGACCAAATCGTCTGTCGTTCCAAACAAACTAACGCTGGAATGCGGGCAATAAAAACTTGTTAGAATATATCTTCTCTGTTGCTTCATAAATAGATATAGGCATTTTAAACTTTCCCATAGTGTTTTCTTTGTAAATTAGTTGTTAATTGGGTTAATTTTGTTGGTTCTGCGGGATTTAGTGTGAATTAACATGCCGATTCCCGCAATTAACGGCATGATAATTGTACCATTCTTATATAGTGGCCTGGATACAAGCATAGTTAATTCACACTACACTTTTATTGCAGAGCATCATGCTCTTCTTGTTTTTTCTGTTTGCTCTTACCCATTCGATGAATTGACGGCCATTTTCTAACGCTTTTTCCTCGGTGCAGCGTCGCACACCATCGTAGATCATCGTGTCGATGTTGATGTACTGTAAAAATGTGGGGCGGCCGTAGGTATAGAACTTGATTTTGCTTAAGTCGAACTTCTCGGCCATTATCTCGAACACGGCATGATAGTTCTCGGTGACGCGGGAATAGTCGGAACCACTGGCCGAAGCAGGCTCGCAGGTGTCGAGCATCAGGTCTTCGATGTCGAGGCTGATGCTTGGGCCGCCGTCAACGCTGCAAGAGATTTCGCTGAAACCATCGGTGAAGTTTACTCCGTATTCAGAGTCCACGTAACACCGCTCAAAGACAAACTCTATTCTGTAACATTCAAGATTGGTAATAACCATATTCTATGCAGATGTTGATGAGTTGAAACTAATTCAGTATTAGAACTCGTATGCGTCAAGCCGTCGTCGGCATACTGGGCGAACACTTCGGGCGGCGTGGCGTCAATCCCGCTCTGAAAATCCACAAGCACGTTGTCCATGTCGAAATAAAGAATCGGCTTTTTCATAGTCGTCGGTGTTTTATGTCATTAAGATTATAACATAGTAACACCGTTTGGAAAATTCAAAAATTTGGCAAAAAAATTTGCCAATATGCTCTGAGTGCAAATCTAATAGTTGTTTTTAATACTTTTGCGGTATTTGTTGGTTCATATTTGGTTCATTTTATAGTTACGAGTTGACGAGGAAATTCTCGTGCAAGCGAGCGCAATTAAGTTTACTTAAATTGCCGAGCGCAGCCGAATTTTCGTGCAAGCGAGTGCAATAGAGCTTGCTCATATTGCCGAGCGCAGCCGAAAATCTCAAAGCAAAAATCTCAAAGCAAAAATCTCAAAGCAAAAATCACGAAGAAAACGAGTAGACGAGACAGGAATGTCTTGCATACTATATTTTATATAAGTAACTTGTCTCGTCTACTTATTTACTAAAATATAAATGCACCTATTATTTGTCTGCTAATTGATTTTGTCTTCGAATTGTTTTTTTGCCCACGAATCATACGAATTAACACGAAACAATTACTACGAACAAAATGCGTATAGGGGCATGGCCTAAAACTATACACAGCGAGGGCGCACGGAGCGATCGATGCGCCCTCGCCGTGTTTATATGTGTTACAGAACGAAGAAACTACAAACCGAGCTTCTTGGCGATGTGTGCGGGAATGGCACTCTTGTGGATGAGGATGTTCATCGTCTTGTAAGCCACGTAGGCCTTGGAGGCGTAGAACATGCCGTGGTACTTGCCGTAGTCGCCCCAAGAGTTCTTGACCATGAAGTATTCGTCGCCCTGCTTGTTTTTGGCGAGGCCGTAAATCACCATGCCGTGGTCGTCGGTGGTCTCCCAGTTGTCGTAACCGAGCTGGCGGAGTTCCTGCGTGATGGTCTTTTCGTCGTTGGAGGTCTTGATGGCTGCGCCGTTCTGGGCGTTGCTGCCCGTCCAGCGGGCGGCGTCGGAACCGGTGATGTCGTTGTCTTTGAGCGTAGCAGGCACGCGGGCCACGCCGTCGCGGCTGAAATAGCTCTCGCTCACGTCGGCACCCCAAGCGAAGGTGTAGCCATTGCGCACAGCGGCGTCGCACACTTCCATGAACTCGTCGAGCGGCAGGTTGTAGCTCTCTGCCCAGCGCCAGTTGTCCTGGATTTCGAGGATAAACTTGGTGTAGAAGGGATGGTGGGTGTAGGAGGTGAGGGATACGTAGTCGTCGGGGTTGAGACCGAGATAGTCGGTGGCGTATTGCTGCGGCGTATAAGTCTTGCCGCCGGCAACTACCGTCTTAGGCAGTTCGCCGAAATAGTTCTTATAGATATTGGAGAGGTCGCTCTTCCAGGTGGGCGAGATTTTCTTCAGGTTGCCCTTGGCGATGGCACCGACATAGGCTGAAGCCACGGCATCGAGCTGGTTGAAGTTGAAGAGTGAGTCGCCGTAGAGCGAACCGGGGAAGGGCATGGCGTTCTGCGGCACGATGCCGTAGTGCTTGAGGCAATAGATGGCATCGTAGAACGAACCGCCCTGCGAGAAGCTGGCGTCGCCGTGGGTGCGCACGGCCTTGTCGGCGCGGTCCATGTAAGTGTTGTAAACGAGGAACGACTCGCAGAGGTCGTGTTCGCCCTTGCCCATGCGCAGGAGTTCGGCTTCGAGGAAACCGAGGGAGGAGTAAGCCCAGCAGGTGCCGGAGCGGTGCTGGTCCTTGACGGAGGTGATGGGGTTCTGCTTGATGACGGTGAACTCAACGGTGTCTTTCTTCACCTCTTCTTTTTTCTTCTTTGCCATTACGGCGGTGGCGGGCATGAGGAGTGCCAAGGCCACGAGGATGATTTTTTTCATAAAAAAATTGATAGATAGATATGTTTGATTAGAAAACAATGGGCGATTGGTCTGCATGCGCGGCAAGATATTCTTCAACTTCGGGCACATGGTAGGGTATGCGCTCCTTGCCGAGGAAGCGGCAGCCTGTGGGGGTGATGAGCACGTCGTCCTCGATGCGCACGCCTCCGAAATCCTTGAATTTCTCGATTTCGTCGAAGCAGAGGAACTCGGCATTCGTGCCCTCGCGCCGCCAAAGGTCTATGAGGTCGGGGATGAAGTAGATGCCCGGTTCGTCGGTGACCACATGGCCTACTTCCAGGCGGCGGGCAAAGCGCAGACTGGCAAGGCCGAACTGGGAAGAGGGGCGCGTCTCGGCATCGTAGCCCACGTGGATTTGTCCGAGACCTTCCATGTCGTGCACGTCCATACCCATAGCGTGTCCCAGGCCGTGGGGCAGGAAGAGGGCATGCGCTCCGGCGCGGACGGCTTCGTCGGTGTCGCCGCGCATCAGACCGAGGTCTTTGAGCCGCTCTGTGATGAGACGGCACACGGCCATGTGGACGTCCCACCAGCGCACGCCGGGGCGGGCAGCAGTGAGGGCGAGGTCGTGGGCATCGACTACAATATTATATATGTCCTTCTGCCGCTGCGTGTAACGGCCGCTGATGGGCGTGGTGCGCGTGTGGTCGGAGCAATAGTTGTTAATCGTTTCGGCACCGGCGTCGCAGAGCAAGAGGCGTCCGGCCTCAAGGGGGCGCGGCGAGGGATAGCCATGGAGGATTTCACCATGCATGGACACGATACTCTGGAACGAGGGCAGGCAACCATAGGCGGAGGCGATGCCGTCGAGCACGCCGCCGATGTATTGCTCCGTCACGCCGGGGCGGCACAGGCGCATGGCGGCGGTGTGCATCTTATAGCCTATGGCAGCAGCACGTTCGAGTTCCTCGATCTCCTCTTCACTCTTCACGAGGCGCAGCTGCACCACGGCATCGATGAGCGCCGTGGAGGCTCCCTCACGCTGCTTGGAGGGGTGGATGCCGAGGAGGTCCATAATCTGGATTTGCGTGTCGTGGCGGTAGGGCGGCAGGAAATGCACGGCGCGCCCCTTAGCACGGGCCTCGCTGACGAGTTCTGCCAAACGGCTCATGGGCGCAGACGAGCCCATGCCGCTCTCGGCAGCCATGGCTTTGACTGACTGCACGGAACCATACCAGACGATGTCGTCGATATCAATCTCATCGCCCACCAAAATCTCTTCGCCGCTGTCGGCATCGATTACGCCGACCAGCCCGTCGCGCTTCTGGCCGAAGAAATAGAGGAACGAACTGTCCTGACGGAACTTGTAGGCATTGGCGGGATAGTTGAGCGGGCTGTCGTTGTTGCCAAACAGCACAATCAGGCCGTTTCCGACCAGTTCGCGCAAACGGCGGCGACGCTCTACGTAAGTGCTTTGAGGAAATAGCATATCAATATTATTAATATGAATACGTGTTAGTTTCTACTTTAGAGTTGCGAGTTCTTCTTCAGAAAGCCCGGTGGCTTCGCATATATCAGGCACACTGAAACCTTTGGCAAGCATTCTGCGCGCTATTTCTATTTTTGCCTGATCAACGCCGATTGCAATTCCTTCTACCCGGCCTTTCTCCTCCGCGCTGTCGATGCAGTTCTTCACATCGCGGAAGGCTTTGAGGCTGTCCTCGTAGTGGCGAAGTTCGGCAGGGGATTGCATAATCATTTCCATTAGGTTTAAGACAACGACAATAGTTCTGCCTCCGAAAGCCCGGTGGCTTTCGTGATGCTCTCCATTGGAAGATGCATCGCCAATAATTGCTTGGCAATTTCAATGGCTTTGGCGCGTTCGCCTTCGGCCTGCCCTTTTGCAAGCCCTTCGGCAAGGCCTTCGGCACGGCCTTCTTCTCGCCCTTCTGCCCTGCCTTTCTCCTCCGCGCTGTCGATGCAGTTCTTCACATCGCGAAAGGCTTTGAGGCTGTCCTCGTAGTGGCGAAGCTCCGCCGGGGTGAAGTGGGCTATTTCAGCCTCCTTGAACACGCGGTCGAACACCTTGTCGCGCAACTCTTTGGGCTGGCGCTCCAGGCGCGAGAGATTTTTCAGGACGAAGAGCCACTTGTCGTAGCACGTCTCCAACTTATCAAGCGGCTTGTCGAACTTGGCAATCTCGACGTACTTGAAGGTGAGCTTGTCGTTGAACACGCGGTGCGTCTTCTTGTCGAGCAGACCCACGTCGTGGTGTATGTCCTCCTCGGCGAAGGCCGCCTCCTGCAAATCGTAGTTAAGCAAGGCCACCACGTAGACGTGCTGCAGCTGGAAGTCCCACGCGGAGCCTTTCGGCGCCTGCTCGCGGATGGGGAAGGTGGCGTAGTAGAGCGAGCGGTCCTTGAAATACGTCTGGTAGGCGTTCTGCATCTCCACGATGAACTTCTCGCCGCGCTCGTTCTCGCAATACACGTCGAAGATTGCCTTGCGCTCCGCATAAACGTCGCCCACGTGCTCGCTGTTGAGGTACGTCACGTCACGGACCACCTGCTCGCCGTCGAAAAGGGCGTTCAAGAAGTCGATGAGCAGCATCTTGTTGGGCTTCTTGCCGAAGATGCGCTTGAACCCGAAATCAGTCAAAAGGCTGATATATTTTTCTTCTGCGGGACGCATAGTTCTACTAATTTAAGTATCTCAAATGGCAAAATTACGCTTTTTAATCGGGAAAACATTATATTTGCACAGGTTTTAACTGCATTTGCTTATAAGATAACCGGATTTTACCTAAAAACATGGACGTTCACCCTGACATAGGACTGGTGCTTGAAGGGGGCGGGATGCGCGGCGTGTTCACGAGCGGCGTGCTGGATTTCCTGCTCGATCGCGATATCTGCTTCAAATATGCCGTGGCGGTGTCGGCTGGTGCTTGCAACGGGCTTTCTTACGTGAGCCGGCAGCGAGGACGCGCCCGACGCTCTAACATCGATATGCTCGAAGAGCACCAGTACATCGGGCTGCGCTACTTGTGGACACAGCACAGCATTCTCGACCGCGACTTCCTCTATCGGCAACTGCCCGACGAGGTGCTGCCCTACGACTACGACGCCTGCTTTGCCAATCCGATGACCTTTGAGATGGTGACGACCAACTGCCTGACGGGACGCGCCTGCTACCTGAGCGAGCATAAAGACCCGGGGCGGCTTTTGCAGATAGCCAAGGCTTCGAGCAGCCTGCCTTACGTGTGCCCCGTTGTGTGGGTGGACCACACGCCGATGCTCGACGGCGGCATCATCGACTCGATACCCATAGACCGCGCCATCTACACGGGGCACAGCCGCAACATCGTGGTGCTGACGCGCAACCGCGGTTATCGCCCCACAGCAAGCGACATTAAAGTGCCGCATTATATTTATACGGAATTTCCCCGCCTGCGTGTGTTACTGAGCCATCGGCACGCCTATTACAGCCGCCAACTCGACCGAGTGGAACAACTTGAAGACGAGGGAAAGATTGTTGTAATTCGTCCCGAACGGCCTATGGAAGTGGGACGCTTCGGCAGCGATACGCGTAAGCTCGCAGCGCTCTACGACGAGGGCTACGAATGCGCCCGGAAGGTGCTGGACAAATGGGATGGCGGATTAGAGATTTTTGGATGACATGATTTTAGTACACTCGTTTACTTGTTTACTAAAAACTCGTCTACTCGTTTACTAAAAAACTCGTCTACTAAAGAAACATGCCAACCCTGCACATCTTCAATCCCGACCACGATGAGGCTCTTGCCGCCGGCACGCCTTTCTACACGCCGACCCGCGCGGCACACACTATGGCGCAAAAGGGGGCACGGTGGCCGCATCTATGGAGCGAGGCAGGGGATTATGTGCTGTTACCCGACACGGAGGCGCAAGAGTTTTCGATATCTATTGCCCAAAATATTTATCCCCGAGACCTCACGCCCACCCTTTGGGAGAGGATCGACCGCATTAACCCTTGGGGCTGGGACGCCGCCCTATGCCACCGCCTGCGCCTTAAAGGAGTGCCCGAGCGGCTGCTGCCCGACTCGCAGCGGCTTGAAACAATCAGGCAACTGAGTTCCCGCGCCACGTCTGTGCGTCTGCTCCGCCTGCTACGACAGGCCATGCCCGAAACGGCGGGCGAGGCGGAAATACTGACAGACATCGGTGCTGTTGAGAACTTTGCCGCGCACCATGCCGCCGTGATGCTGAAAGCGCCGTGGTCGTGCAGTGGGCGGGGCGTGTTCCAAGCCGTCGCACCACTCCCAGTGGCAGTGCGCCGCCGCGTGGAGCGCATTTTGGAGAAACAGGGTTGCATCGCCGCCGAACCATTCTACTACCGCATCAAAGACTTTGCCCTCGAATTTGACGCTCTTGCCGACGGCACGATTTCTTATCAAGGTTTGTCGCACTTCACAGCCTCCTCCTCAGGGGCTTATGGCGGCAATCTCATCGCGCCCCAGACTGTGCTGCTCGCAAAGATAGGCGAACCGCTCCCCACCCTCCTGCCGCAACTCATTGCGGCCTGCACCCTCGCCCTCAAAACCCTCCTGGAAGGCAAATACTGCGGTCCGCTCGGCATCGACATGATGCTCATCAGAATGGGCGGCGTTGTGCGCCTGCATCCCTGCGTGGAACTCAATTTGAGGCGTACAATGGGGCACGTTGCCCTATTTTGCTCACAAAAAAGGTTAAATAACGGCACATTCTTAGGAGATAAAGAGATTTTTCCCTACTTTTGACATTGACAAACCGGGCAACCTGCCCAAGATATTATTTAACAAGATGAAAAAAATAACACTGTTCCTGCTACTTCTTGTAGCCGCCCTCAATGCCAACGCCCAGTTTGAAAAGGGCAAGAAATACGCCAACCTCTCGTTCACGGGTTTAGGCATGTCGTACAGCAGCAACGAACGCTTCCGCTTCGGCTTGCAGGCAGAAGGCGGTTATTTCATTTCCGACTGCCTCTTACTGAAAGGCAACTTGGGCTACGACCACACGCGTTATGCCGATGAGGTTGCCATCGGAGCCGGCGCACGCTACTATTTCGACCAATGCGGCGTGTACCTTGGCGGCGGTTTGGAATTTGCGCACTTCACCAAAGACAGCAACGACCTGCTTATCCCCTTGGAAGTGGGCTATGCCTTTTTCATCAATAAATTCATCACCATCCAGCCCGCCATATATTATAAGATGAGTACCAACGACTTCGGCGGCGGCAGCACCGTAGGCCTTAAAATCGGTGCCGGTTTCTATTTCTAAGATTATTATTTATTAGTAGACGAGTTTACTAGTAAACGAGTAGACGAGACATGAATGTCGTGCTAATTATAATTTAGATGAGCGACTTGTCTCGTTCACTTGTCTACTCGTTTACTTGTTTACTAAAATCATATTTGGCCAATGTCTCAAAGAACTGAAATCTCCACACTCGGAGAGTTCGGGTTGATAGACCGCCTCACGGGCGGTCTGCCCGTACATAATGCCTCCACGCTGCTCGGCGTGGGCGACGACTGCGCAGTCCTGTCGTATACCGGCGAGCAGGTGCTCGTAACGAGCGACATGCTCATGGAAGGCATCCACTTCGACCTCACTTACACGCCCCTCAAGCACCTCGGCTACAAGGCTGCCGCCGTGAATCTTTCCGACGTGTATGCCATGAACGGCACGCCGCGACAGCTCATCGTGAGCATCGCCCTCTCACGCCGCTTCTCGGTGGAGGACATCGAGGAACTCTATGCCGGCATACGCCTCGCCGCCAAGAATTATGATGTAGATATTGTAGGCGGCGACACCACATCCTCGCTTACAGGCTTGGCTTTGAGCCTCACGTGCATCGGTTCGGCGCGGCAGGAAGACATCGTGCGGCGCAGTGGTGCCCGCGACACAGACCTCGTTTGCGTGAGCGGCGACCTCGGTGCGGCCTACATGGGGCTCCAGCTCATGGAGCGCGAAAAGATGGTGTTCAACTCCCGCCCCGCCGCACTGGCTGAAGCCGCACAGCCCGATTTCAAGGGGCGCGAGTATCTCTTGGAACGCTTTCTCAAACCCGAGCCGCGCCGCGACATCGTGGAACGGCTCCGCGCCGCCGGCGTACGCCCCACGGCGATGATCGACATCAGCGACGGCCTTTCCTCCGAAATGCTCCACATCTGCAAAGCCTCCGGCGTGGGCTGCCGACTCTACGAGGAGCGCATACCGCTCGATTACCAGACAGCCGCGGCAGCCGAGGAACTGAATATGAACGTCACCACCTGCGCCCTCAACGGCGGCGAGGACTACGAGCTCCTCTTCACCGTGCCGCTCACCGACCACGACAAAGTGGCGACCATGGACGGCGTGACCATCATCGGCCGCATCAGCAAACCCGAACTGGGCAAGGTGCTCGTCACGCGCGACGGCGCAGAGTTTGAACTTAAAGCGCAAGGCTGGAATCCCTTGGCAAAAGACTAAAAAGACAGCTCTATTAGATAAAAACGAGACTGGGCACGCTAACCACATTAGCGTGCCCAGTTTATTTATCCTCGTGCAAGGCAGTAGGGGCGTTTTGCAAAACGCCCGCTATATGTGGAATGTCTCGTTTACTTGTAAAATCGTCTACCAATAAACGCACTAGTCCGTCATCTTGTTGTAGTTACCTTTTTCCGGGATATCCTTGAGTTGTTGCATCTTTGCATCGAGCTCTTCCTGGCTTTGCGCAAAGACGATATTCGTGTAATGCCGGTCCTCGTACATGTAGTCGGAACTGTCGAAACAAGGATAGAGCCGCTCATCTACGCCAACATAGACACCGCCTTTAGGCTGGCGAGCATGTGCCCTACTGATCATGTCCTTAACACCTTGGAAAGTCACCCCGAGCACCTCAATAGGTTCGTCGTTTCTATACGTTTTCATAATTGTTTGTGTGTTTTGTTTTGATATACTAAAATTGCGCGCGCGTTTTTCTCTTTATGTCATAATAGAGGCATAAGTAACCATCAGTCTATCATTCGGGCGCTTTTTTTATTGATTTGGATAAAAAAACAGTCCATTATTCTTTTCTCCTTAAAATAATTAACTAACTTTACCACCGATTATAATAAGCAATGCCAACAGCATTTTTTTTATCACCTTTATTTAAAAACATTTGAGAGTATGAAAAAGACAGTCTTTACAATTTTGGCGGCATTGGCACTGCTAATGCCGGGAACAGCCGCAGCGCAGGATCTGTTCAACCACCTTGCGGTCAACGCCCACGTAGCTACCACTGGTGTAGGTGTGGAACTTTCCACCCCCATCACTAAGTTCATCACTATGCGCGCCGGCGTTACATGTATGCCGGGCTTCTCGTTCAACGCCGAAGTTGATGGACAGTATTACGTCAACGGCGAGTCGAACAACTTTACCGTAGATCTCGATGCCAATCTGAAGCGCACGCAAGGATCCGTGATTTTCAATGTCTATCCTTTAGCAAAAGCAAAAGTATGCTCCTCGTTCTTCCTGGCAGCAGGTTTATATTTCGGCGGTGACAAATTGGTAAAAATCAATGGACACAGCAATGAGATAGCCGAGAAAATCAATCAATTCAGCGACAATCCTTACATTGAACTCGGCGACTACAAACTGCCTGTCGATGAGAACGGTAACGTGAAAGGCGGCCTCAAAGTACAGAAAGTGCGCCCCTACTTGGGATTAGGCTTCGGACGCTACGTACCGAAAAAGCGCATTAGCGTAACGGGCGAACTCGGTGTGCAGTTCCACGGGCATATCAAGCCCTACACCAGCGAGGGAGAAATCGAGGCTTTCGACGAACTCACTGAGAAGGACGACTGGAAGAAAGTGATGGACAAACTCACCGTCTATCCTATGCTCAAAATCGTCATCTCCGGCCGCATCTTCTGATGAAGGCTTGATATAAAAAATATGCCGGACCGCCCAAGAGGGCAGTCCGGCATATTTTTTAGTAAACAAGTTAACAAGTTAACGAGTAAACTTGTCTATAATTCAAACAGCCTAACACTTGTCAAAAGCCTGCGATAGGTCGGCAATAATGTCATCGATATGCTCCGTGCCGATGCTGAGGCGAATGGTCGAAGGTGTGATGTGCTGCTGTTCCAGCTCTTCGGGAGTCATCTGAGAATGCGTGGTCGTATAAGGGTGAATCACAAGGCTCTTCACGTCGGCCACGTTGGCAAGCAGCGAGAAGATTTCGAGCGAGTCGATAAACTTCCATGCCGTCTGTTCATCGCCTTTTATCTCAAACGTGAAAATGCTGCCGCCGCCGTTGGGGAAATATTTATTGTAAAGGGCGTGGTCGGGGTGAGAAGGCAGCGAGGGATGGTTCACGCGGCTCACCTTCGGGTGGGCGGCGAGGAACTGCACCACCTTCAGGGCATTCTCAACGTGCCGCTCCACGCGCAGCGACAACGTTTCCAGACCTTGCAGCAAGATAAAGGCGTTGAACGGGGAAATAGCTGCGCCGGTGTCGCGCAAGATGACGGCACGGATACGCGTCACAAAAGCCGCCACGCCTGCCACGTCGGCAAACACTGCGCCGTGATAGGAAGGGTCAGGTTTTGCCAGCGTGGGATACTTGTCGGGCTGCGCCTTCCAGTCGAACGTGCCGCCGTCCACAATCACGCCGCCGAGGCTCGTGCCGTGGCCGCCTATGAACTTCGTGGCACTGTGCACCACCACATCGGCGCCGTGCTCAATGGGGCGAATCAGGAACGGCGTGCCGAAGGTATTGTCCACCACGAAAGGCACACCATGCTTGTGCGCCACGGCAGCCACTGCGTCAAGGTTCGTAACATCGGAGTTAGGGTTGCCGAACGTTTCGGCATACACCACCTTAGTATTGGGCATAATGGCAGCATCGAGGGCATCGAGGTCGTTCACGTTGAGAATGGTGAAAGAAACGCCCTGCGCTGCCAGCGTGTGCGTAATCAGGTTGAACGAACCGCCGTAGAGGTTGTCGGCCGCCACGATGTGGTCGCCCGGTCCGAGGAGATTTTGCAAAGCATAGGTCACAGCCGCCGCGCCGCTCGCCACAGCCAAGGCAGCCACGCCGCCCTCCAAGGCCGCCATGCGCTCCTCGAAGACTGCCTGAGTGGAATTGGTGAGGCGACCGTAGATATTGCCAGCATCGCGCAACGCAAAACGGTCGGCTGCATGCTGCGAGTTGCGGAACACATAAGAAGTAGTCTGATAAATAGGCACCGCGCGGGCATCGGTGGCGGGGTCGGGCTGCTCCTGCCCCACGTGCAGTTGCAACGTTTCGAAATGTAGTTTCTTTTTGTCCATAGTTTCTATGTTTTTAGTAATAAAATGTAAGCGAAACTCAACTTTCACGGTACAAAATTAGCAAAAGTTTCAAAGCCGCAATCGCTCCCCGCACAATTATTTAAAAGAAGCAATCAACCGCTCAAACTGTTCTTTCAATCCATATCTCGGTTTCCAGCCCAATGCCGATAATTTCTTTGCTGAGAGTCGGAGTTTTGTAACAGGCGCATAACCCATCTCGGGATGCGCCTCAACGCGCACCTTTATGCCGGGATTGAAAGTGTCGCGTAGAAAGAGAGCCAAATCTTTTATTGATATATAGGTCTCTTCATTCGCCACATTGTAAGCCCCGCCCCTTTCTCCCCGCAAAAGAATGTATAGAATGGCAGAAACAGAGTCCGTAGAATAGCAATAGGGCTTAGCAGACTCGCCCGTTGTGTGGAGCACAATCTTGCCACACCAGCCCCGAAAGTCTGCGTAAGCCTTGCAACCTTAACATTCACACCAAATTGCGCTGCATAAGCTGCACACAGGAATTCCGCCGCCCGCTTACCCAAAGGATACGCGCTGCGCGGAGACATGTTGTCAATATAACCTTGAAAATCTTCTGTAATAATCTTATCGTCGAAATTTTGGCCATAATACTCCAACGAAGACAGATACACCACCCCTCGAATCTTCCGTTTACGGGCATATTCAAGAATGGCATGAGTGGTCTCCATTGCAAAAATATAGGTCTCGGCGGGGTGCTCGATAATATATTTTCCAGAAGTCGGGCTGGCACAATGAACAATATAATCGTAAGCGTCCTCCTCATTCAACCCTTCTAAAAAATCTTGCAACTCGCTCTCCACCAGACAAAGTTCGCCCGAGACATCGCAAAACATTGCCTGAGCTTTCGCGAGATTGCGCACCGGGCATACCACCTCTATATCATTTTCCAAAGCCAAAAGACACCGCACCAAGACAGACCCAATCAACCCCGTCGCACCAGTTATCAGAAACTTACTGCCTGCCAGCGCGTCTGAAAGTTCAAAGTATTTGGAAAAATCCCGGACATCTTCCAACAATATCTTTTTCATAACCCTAAAAACCGAATATTTGCTGATTTTCTCGCACCTCAATCATAGCACGCAGCACAAAGAAATCGCTTGGCGTGGTAATCTTGATGTTTTCCATCGGTCCTTGTACCAAACCCAACTTTTTGCCATAATGACTCATCAGAGAACAGGAATCTATAAAATCAATACCCCCTTCTGCATAGTTTCTCCTATGGGCATCGATGATGTCCTTCAGATAAAAACTTTGCGGTGCTCTTGCCATAAGGCAATCAGAGCGACGCGGAATTTCCAAAGAGCCATCGTGCTGATTGATGATTACGGTCTCGATGGCAGGCACACAAGTAATGCAACTGCCGCATTCGCGCACCTTGGCTATATTTTCAGAGATTGTCTCTTCGGTAATCAACGGGCGCACGCCATCATGAATCAGCACTATGTCATCGCCGTCCCCTCTATCGCGAGCAAACTCCTCGGCTGCACACAGTCCCTTATAGATAGACTCTTGACCCGTTGCCCCTCCTGCCACTACTTTTAGCACCTTACTGATTTCAAATTTCTTAAGCATCTTCCAAAGGAACGGTATCCAGCTTTCAAGGCACACTACAACCACCCCGTCAATCTCCGGGTGATTATCAAAGAGCTCTAACGTATAAATGATTATTGGTTTACCGCCCAGTTCCAAAAACTGCTTGGGGCGCGACTTGGTATTCATCCGAGTGCCCGCCCCACCGGCAAAAATCACACCGATATTCATAGTTGGGAATATGCTAAATTACTGCTTATGGTTGATGCAGATGCCCTGCTTGTACCACTCGTAAAGGCGATGAATGCCCTCGTCGATTTCAATCTTGTGGTGCCAGCCGAGGCGGTGCAGTTTGCTCACGTCGGTGAGTTTCTTCAGAGTGCCGTCGGGCTTTGAACTGTCCCAGAGCAGCTCGCCCTTGAAGCCAATCTCCGCCATAATCTTTTCGGCGCACTCGCGGATAGAAATCTCCTTGCCCGTGCCCACATTGATGTGGCAGTTGCGCACCTCGACTATGCCGTCCGCATTCTTGGCAGAAGCGTCATACGTGTCCTTGAAATCCACGTTCAGCAGCACGTGCACGCTGGCATCGGCCATCTCCTCGCTCCACAGGAACTCGCGCATCGGCCGCCCCGTGCCCCACAGCGTCACGCTCTCCGGGCGAATGCCGAAGCGGGCCAGTTTTTCCAGTATAGCCTGCTCGGAGGCCGTGCCGTCCACGCCCTCTACAGGGCGCAGGTCAAGGTCGCGGCGCACCGCCTGCCAGTCGCCCTCGTTGAGGCATTTGGCAAGATAGATCTTGCGGATCATAGCCGGCAGCACGTGAGAATTTTCAAGATGGAAATTATCGTTAGGCCCATAGAGGTTCGTCGGCATCACGGCAATATAGTTAGTGCCATATTGCAGATTGAAACTCTCGCACATCTTCAGCCCCGCAATCTTCGCAATGGCATAAGGCTCGTTGGTATATTCGAGCGGCGAGGTGAGCAGGCAGTCCTCCGTCATAGGCTGCGGCGCTTCGCGGGGATAGATGCAGGTAGAGCCGAGAAACAGAAGTTTCTGCACGCCGTGGCGGAAACTCTCGCCGATGACGTTTTGCTGGATCTGCAAATTCTGATAGATAAAGTCCGCGCGGTATTGCAGGTTCGCCATGATGCCGCCCACGTGAGCCGCAGCCAGCACCACCGCTTCGGGGCGTTCCTCGTCGAAGAAGCGCTTCACGGCAGCAGCGTCCAGCAAATCCAGTTCGCGGTGGCTACGCCCCACGAGGGCTGTTTCAGGTTGTTCCAAATGGCAGAGCCGACAAGGCCGTTGTGGCCCGCCACGAAAATCTTAGTATCTTTTTCCAACATCGAAACTACCTCCCGCTTATTTCACGATACCCTTTTCCAGATATTCCGCAAGATTGACGCGCAGGGCATCGGCCACATTCTCGACAGCCACCTTGTGCATATCGTGCTTCACCATGATGCGCACCAATTCCTCAAACGAAGTGGTCTGCGGGTTCCAGCCCAATTCCTTCTTAGCCTTCGACGGGTCGCCCCAAAGATTCACAACGTCCGTGGGACGGTAGAAGTCGGGCGACACCTCAACCACCACCTTGCCCGTGGCCTTGTCGATGCCCTTTTCATCAAGTCCTTCGCCCTGAAATTCCAGTTCGATGCCGGCATACTTGAATGCCAGATAGCAGAACTCGCGCACAGAATGCTGCACGCCGGTGGCAATGACGAAGTCCTCGGGACGCTCATGCTGCAAGATAAGCCACATACACTCCACGTAATCCTTGGCATAGCCCCAGTCGCGCAGCGAAGAAAGGTTGCCGAGATAGAGCTTCTCCTGCTTGCCTTGGGCAATGCGGGCTGCGGCAAGCGTGATTTTGCGCGTCACGAAAGTCTCGCCGCGCCGCTCGCTCTCGTGGTTGAACAGAATGCCCGAGCAGCAGAACATATTGTAAGCCTCGCGGTATTCCTTCACAATCCAGAAACCATAGAGCTTAGCCACAGCGTAAGGGCTGTAAGGGTGGAACGGCGTCAGTTCGTTTTGCGGCACTTCCTCCACCTTTCCGTAAAGTTCGGAAGTAGAAGCCTGATAGATGCGGCAGGTGTCGGCAAGCCCGCACAGCCTCACCGCTTCCAGCACGCGCAGCACGCCCACGGCATCCACGTCGGCCGTAAACTCCGGCGCGTCGAAACTCACCTGCACATGGCTCTGCGCCGCAAGGTTATAAATCTCGTCGGGGCGCACCTTAGCCACCACCTGCATAATACTCATAGAGTCGCCCATATCGGCATAATGGAGGTGGAAGTTAGGCTTGCCTTCAAGATGCGCAATACGCTCGCGGTAATCCACCGACGAGCGGCGAATCGTGCCGTGCACGTCATATCCTTTATTCATTAGGAACTCGGCGAGGTAAGAACCGTCTTGTCCCGTCACGCCCGTAATCAAAGCTTTCTTTGCCATAAACTCAGAATGTGTTAGGTGATAATAATTTTATTGTCTTGCAAAATTATGATAAAAATGTCTATTATCCTACTTGGATTGATAATAATAAAAACACTGGTTGAAATAATCCAATGATATTAGATAAAAACCATGAAAAACACGTGAGACCTTAATGCATAAAAAGCGCACATATTTTGTAATCCATTGAGAATGGGTTTTTTCTTGTTTTTTCCTTGTTCTGTGTGGGGCGGGCGGGAATCGACCGCCGCCTTAGCGGAGAAAGCACGAGACGAGAGTCGGAAGACTTTCAGGCTCGGGATTTATCCGATAAGGCAAGCCGATAGGCCCACACAGGACAAGAGGTTTTTCATGGTTTTTATCGTAATACAACCAACAGGTATATTGTTCACTTCCGATATTTCCCGTCCTTCGCCTCAAAGATAGTACTCGGTTCATGCACCATCACCGAGTGCCATGCCCCAAGCGGAATCTGCACGCCATATTTCCCCTCGCGTGGGCAGAGCCTTACGCGATACCGCTCAAAGACATTAGCTTCCATACCGTCAGACAGCACAGTTCCACAATCCCCAATTATAGGGCCGCCGCAGTCTTCATTCGGGCGTAAGTCGTAAAACACCACCTCCAGACAGCCATGCAGGCAAATCGTAGTCTCCGATGTATCCAAATGCCTATGAATAGGCACTTTCGTCCCTACTTCCAGAGCATTCAGCATACGTTGCGAACCGTCCTCAGAAGTAGTCCGAAGATCATAGTTCATGCGTTTGCGCTCCGAGGCCTCAGCCTGCAGATGCAATGCCGCCAGCAGATTGTCGTTGATTTCGATAATTTCAATTGTTTCCATCTTTATTCGATTTTCGATATTAAAATCAAGTACAAGGTCATGTTTTCGCAAATTTCGCCTAATGTCAAGCAGTTTTCATGCAATTCGTTTTATATTTACGTCATTTTGCCTTAACTTTGCTACCAAATAAAGCGTATTAACCATGTAAAAATACAAGAATCATGGCACAAACCGCAATGACCGTCCGTATAGACTCTATACAGAAAGCGAAATTCGACCAACTCTGCGAACAGTTTGGCATGAGTGCCAACACTGCCATCAATGTATTCGTGCGCACAGTCGTCCGCAACCGTAGCATTCCCTTCACAATAGCCGCAGACAATGATGAACGCATACGCGAAAAAGCAATAGAAGCATTTCGCGATATGAGAAAAGAAGCAATGTCAAGTCCAGGGCCTGAAATGGATTTGGAAGAGATTAATGCGGAAATCAATGCAGTAAGAGGAGCAAAAAGGGACAAACAATGATATACGCAGTAATCGACACAAACGTGCTGGTTTCTGCCTTAATCAGCAAACAACCCCAATCTGCAACAGTTAAGGTTGTGTCCGGCATCTTCAATGGACATATTAAGCCCGTATATAATGATGAGATTCTTGCAGAATATACAGAAGTCCTTCATCGTCCGAAATTTCATTTGTCCGATGAAGGCATAACTTTTATTCTTGATTACATCTGCCATTACGGCATTCACACTGACCGCATCCCTTACTCAGGCGATATGCCAGATGAGAAAGACCGCCCATTCTATGAGGTTTCATTAAGTATAGACAACTCTTTCCTTGTCACAGGCAACCTGAAACACTTTCCAGCTACGCCAAAAGTTATCTCTCCTGCCGAAATGGTAGCAATTCTCGAAAAGGACATACTCACTTGTTGAGTGAAGCCAGATAAGCTTCATGCAAATGAAAATACTTCTTCATAAAGAGAACATACACAACCGTTAGAAGCAGCAAGGCACCAATAAGGTATGCCCAATGCGCCCATGCCGTGTTCGGCACACAAAGCACAAATGCCAAGGAAATCGCCAATTGCAGGCACATATAGAAAAGCGAAATCTTCACATGCCCGATTTTCAACTCATTCGCCATCAACTGATAGGCATGCTTCCTATGCGCCTCGCCCAAGTTCTCATGACGCATGATGCGATGGACAATCGTGCAGCAACCGTCAACCCCATACACCAAAAGGAATATCAGATAAGTCACATCGCCCGTCAGCATCACCAA
>SFPF01000103.1 GCA_004552155.1 Bacteroidales bacterium | reverse complement strand
CGCTGCGGCAAGAGGCGCAGGACGACATCTTTACCCTGCAAGACAAGTTGATTGAGAAGGAACTACTCTCGGCTAAACTCTACTATAACCTTGGCGAGTACATCGGCAACGGCGTGAACGGCAACTACACGGCTTGCATCGTGACCGCCGAAAATGCCATTAAGGACTATCCTTACACCAACCGCCGCGAAGACTTCTCCATCCTCATCCTCAAATCGAAATTTGCCCTCGCAAAAGCCAGCGTGGATCAGCGTAAAGAGGAACGCTATCAGGATGCTATCGAGGAGTATTATTCTTTCGCCAACGAATTTCCCGAGTCAAAATTCCTGCCTGAAGCCAAGAAACTCTTCGCTTCGTCTGGAAAGTATGCTCCCAAAACTGAAGACAACAACGAATAACATTATAAAAATCATGGACTACAAAAAAAGCAAGGCACCGACCAACACCGTGACGCACAACCTTATGGATTTCTGCAAAGGCACCGACAACATATATGAAAGCGTAGCTATCATGTCGAAGCGAGCCAATCAGATCTCTGCCAAGATGAAGGAAGACCTTGCACGCAAACTCAAAGAATTTGCCTCGGGCAACGACAACCTCGAAGAGGTGTTTGAAAACCGCGAACAGATTGAAATCTCGCGCTACTACGAGAAACTGCCGAAGCCCACGCTCATAGCCGCGCAAGAGTTCCTCGACGACCAAATCTATTACCGCAATCCCGCCAAAGAAAAGGAAAATCTCGGCAACGACTTATGATTCAGCGCATTCAAAGCATCTACCTGCTACTCGCAGGCATCTTTGCAACACTCGCATGCGCCGCGCCCTGCGCTCTCTTCACCGGTGCGCAGCCCGATGCCACGTGCTCGCTTTACGGCTGCCACTACGTGGCCTCTACCTGCGCCGAGGAACAGTTCACCTATCCCTTCGGCGTGGCGCTCATGACTGCATTAAGCACGATTTTGCCCCTGATCATTATCTTCGGCTATAAGAAGCGCAAGCGTCAAATCAGCCACGTGAACCTCGCCATGCTCTTGGTCGTGGCTTGGTACGCCGTCTGCGCTGCCTACTGCTTTGCCGCCGCAAGCCGCACGGGCTTCGAGGTCGCCCCGTCGTACGGACTGGCATTCCCCGCCCTCTCCCTGCTCGCGCTCTACCTGGCCAAGCGCGGCATCAAGCACGACGAAGCACTCGTGCGCGCCGCCGACAGAATTAGATAAGGTGGGTTCTATTAATTCGCTTTGGCAGATTTTGGATTTATTTTCGAGGATAAATTGTAAGTCGAAAAGGGAGCGTAGCGGGCTACGTGACCGATGAGACTTACGATTGAGACCGAAAAGAAAACAAAAGATGACAAAACGTCAAACCAACATTATTGTAAATTTTTACGGTGGGAATTTATAGAACCCACCATAAACCACTTATAATTGGTTGATTATGTCCCTGAACAAAGTAATGCTGATTGGCAACGTGGGCAAGGACCCCGAAATCCGCTACATCGACAACGGCGTTTGCACCGCCACGATGAGCCTTGCCACCACCACGCCGGGTTACACGCTGCAAAACGGCACGCAAGTTCCCGAGCGCACAGAATGGCACCGCATCGTGCTGTGGCGCAAACTGGCGGAGATCGTGGAACGCTACGTGCACAAAGGCGAGAAAATCTATATCGAAGGACAGCTCCGCACGCGTTCCTTTACTGACAAGAAAGGCGCAACGCGCTATGTAACGGAAATTTGGGCCGACAATCTCGAGCTTCTCGGTGGCCGTCCCGCAGCAGCGCAGCCTGCCGCGCCGCAAACCGCCGCCGCGCCCCAGCAAGCGCAACAGCCCTCCGCTTCTTCTTTTGAAACGCCTGCGGCGGGCGGCACGGATTTGCCGTTTTAAGGATGCCATGCCTTTTTAGGATACAATAAATATATGGCATCGTTTGAGCCAAACATACACGTTGCGGCGGAAGAGCACTCATTGAGTACTCTTCCGCCGTATTCGTTCGAGCAGGACAAAGAGCGTTTGCAAATCTACCTGTGGCACTATCCCGCCGACCTTTCGCCCTCCCACCCCCTCTGCACGCCCGAGCTGCAACAGGCAGCCTGCGGCAACCCCTCTGCCGGCGCAGCCTCTCGCGAAATCCGCTCCACGGCACGCATGGCCGAGCGACTCGCGGCGCAACTTGTGATGAAGCAGATTTTGGGCAAGGGTGTGCAAATCGGGCACAACGCTGACGGCAGTCCCCTAATCGAACAGAGCGCGAACTTCGCGGCAGAAACCGACAGCCGCGCCCTCGGGCTGCGCCTCAGCGTGTCGCACACGGCCGGCGTGATTGCCCTCGCCCTGTCGCCGCGCCCCGTGGGCATCGACATAGAGCGATGGGACGGCCGCGCCCTGCGCCTTGCTTCGCGCTACCTGCAACCCATGGAAATCAGGCAACTGACCCACCCCACAGAGGCTGCAGCCACACTTTATTGGAGTGCGAAAGAAGCGGTTTATAAATACTTCAACGACAAGGCACTATGCGACTTCCGCCTTATCCAGCTCCTGACCCACGCCCCCGGCTGGCTTTCGGCACGCACGCGGCACGCCCCGCCCCTCCCCGTCTATTACAGATATTTCAAAACGTTTGTCCTCACGGCAGCAGCAGGAAACGAACGTTTGTGCAAGGCGAGAGCAGAGACCGACAAACTTGTTTGATCGGGCTATGCCGAGCCGCCGCCAATTTTCGTGCAAGCGAGCGCAGAACCGAACTTGTTCGGGCTATGCCGAGCGCAGCCGAAAATATCAAGAAAAGGTGCATTTATATGAAGGATAAAACGCATATATTCAAATGCAATCAGGGAGCTTTTGCGCTGGCAAAAGTTCCCTGATTCTATAATTGGTAACACCTGCGCTCCGTTAGAAGCACCCCGTGCCGTCGAAGCAATGCGTGCAAAGTTTGCACTTGGGCAGACCAATGGCCTTGACGAGTTGCTCGAGCTTGTTGAAGCGCAGCGAGGTCAGTCCCAACTGGCGGCGTATTTCCTCCACCATGCGCTGATATTCGGGCGAGTCGGTGGTCGCGTACTTGTCGAGATTGGCATTCTCGTCGCCCTCGAAATCTTTGATGATGCGGCGCGTAATCAGTTCCATGTCGCTCTTTGAGGACGTGAAGCCGATGAACGGGCAGCCATAGATGAGCGGCGGGCAGGCAATGCGCATGTGCACCTCGCGTGCGCCGTCGTGGAAGAGCACTTTCACGTTGTCGCGGAGCTGAGTGCCGCGCACGATACTGTCGTCACAGAAGAGCACGCGCTTGTCTTTGAGCATCGCGCGGTTGGCAATGAGTTTCATCTTGGCTACCAGCGAGCGCATCTCCTGGTTGGCAGGGGTGAAGCTGCGCGGCCACGTGGGCGTGTATTTGCTAATGGCGCGCTGATACGGTCTGCCCATTCCGGCTGCATAGCCGAGCGCCATGCCGACGCCCGAGTCGGGGATGCCGCACACGCAATCCACTTCCGTCTTGTCTTCGCTGCCCATCAGTTGGCCGTTGGCATAGCGCACTTCCTCCACGTTGCGACCTTCGTAGGTCGAGGTGGGAAACCCGTAGTACACCCATAGGAAGGAGCAAATCTGCATGCGCTCTTCGGGTTTGCGCATCTGTTCGATGCCATCGGGGCGCAGGCGCACGATTTCGCCGGGACCGAGGAAATGCTCTATTTCATAGTCCAAATTGTCGAACGCCGTGCTTTCCGACGTGGCGGCAAAGCCTTCAGCCTTGCGCCCCACTACGATCGGCGTGCGCCCCCACTTGTCGCGTGCGGCGATAATGCCGTCTTCCGTGAGCAGGAGCATGGAACAGGAGCCTTTGATGTGTCGGAACACATTCTCAATGCCTTCCACGAAGGTGCGCCCTTGGATAATGAGCAACGAGATAAGTTCGGTCTGATTGGTTTTCCCCGATGAGAGTTCGGCGAAGTGCATGTTTTGGTCCAGCAGCCGCTGCGCCAATTCGTCGAGGTTTTGGATTTTCGCCACCGTCACGATGGCAAAGCGCCCGAGCGGTGTCGCTAATCACGCCGATGCCGGAGGTGCAGCCTTGGAAACGGCTGAGCGTCGGTTCAAATTTAGTGCGGAAGTACGAGTTCTCCAAATTGTGAATGGAACGTGTAAACGCTTTCTCTTCCTTATTGTAGCCTGCCATGCCGCCTCGGCGGGTGCCGAGGTGCGAGTTGTAGTCGGTGCCGTAGAAGAGGTCGGCAGTGCAGTTTTTGCGTGACACTGCGCCAAAGAAACCACCCATAGTGTGCTGAATTAAGTCGTTTTTGCGGTAAGAAAGTGCAAAATTACCGTTACTTGGAAAAAAGGCAAAACGATTTGTGCGTTTTTTTGATCAAATTAGGCCAAACTAATAGGTCTCAAGAGTGGGGCGTTTTGAATAATGTCAAGAAAAGGTGCATTTATTGAACGGACACAAATCTATCGTAAGTTCCTGTAATTGCTTATCGGATAGGTTCATCTCCTTCAGCAGTTGCAGGAGTTCTTCCTGCCGGGGCTGTCCAAGTGTCATCCGATATAAAGATAGAATCTTTATCAGTTTCTCATATCGGTAGCGGTCACGGCTTAATGGGTAAAGCGGTACAATACGCTCTATGAATTGCAACCGACGACACTGTTCGGACGATAATCGGTTGACAGGCAGACACCAATATGGCACCATGTCGGAATTATCGCCTTTAAGAGTAGAACGTGCAATGTCAAAAAGTTCTTCCCATGACTGAAAATCAGAAGATGCGAAGAGTGAGGCGACATTTCTTCTTATCGCAAGACATTTGAAACGGTTGATGCGCCCCTCCCGCTGTTCTAGGTCAACAGGATTGGAAGGGAGATTCCAATGCACTATCTTACGGGCGTACAGGTGGAAGTCCAGCCCTTCTTGCCCGATGGATGTGGTGGAAAGAATAAATGGGCGGAAAGGTGAATTGAATGCCTTGCGTATGTTGGTCGTACGCAGCACCGCCTTATCTGTTATGGTTTTGTCAATAAATGGAATGGCAAAATGGCAACGCATCATAAGTTTGTTGCTATCTTCATATATCGTATCTGTTGTGTCAATACCAAGTCTGCTGGTCTCAAGTATCGCTTCCTCGATTGTCTTACCTAAAAGGGTTGTCTGATGGGTATGCGCATACTCATCAAGCACAGCCTGGAGATTACCCTTTACACAATAGTCAAGTACAGATTCATAATAGTCTTCATCGCTCTTCTTATTATATACTAAGTCTATTACCGCAGCACTTTCGGGCTTGTTGAAAACAGAAACGACGGCTTTTCCTACTTTTTTGGCATCCTCCTTGTCATGCGACTGACGATAGGCGCACACAGCTGGAGATGCAATAGCAATGTCAACCATCACATCCACAGCATTGGCTGACAGATATATCTCGTCCGTCAATACAACCGTCACTCCGTCAAGCAATTGCATAATCATGAGAATATGTTTGGCGTTACCACGATTTCGTCTGGGAAGCGATTGGGTGAAAGGATTCTCCCGAAGCAACTGTATGACTTTTGATTTGATTTCTTTTTTGATATCAGACAGTTTCCATCCATAATATGCTTCAGGAGAATACAGCTCGGCAAGAGCGACGCATGGATATTCCAGAATGCTGTCACTGCGTAAGCGGTTTTCTCCATACCTATTTTTCTTCTGCGAGAAGTAGCGCAAATCCGGCCGCTGTTTCTTTAATTCACCAAACGTATATAGCTCTGCATAATAGGACATCATCACAGAAATCATACGTGGCACCATCTCCCAAGAAGAGAAAAGGATAATCTTGGAGAAACACTTTGCCTCCTCACTCTCGAATAATCCGCCAGCTTTATAGTAGGGATTGGATGCAGGCATCCACATTAGAAGTTGTGTTTTCTTCTCATGACGTTCACCGAATATAATATCGTGCAAGTACTTCAGTTTTCCATGTGCAGGTGATATGGGTCGATAGTTATTGAGGAGATATTTCGTCAGAAGCAATGTGTCTGTCTTGCAATTCTGTACCATATTAGACTTCTGCATTGCCTTGACGATACGCTTCTTCAGTTCATACTTGTCCATGAAAGACAAGAGGTATGGCGAAGACTTGGCATACTCCAAAGGCAGATAGCCTAATCTCATATCTGGTTGTTCATCACTCAGACAGTCCAATAGGTTTTGGCATTGGGCATACGATAGGATGTCTTCAGGCAGAACCTCCACATCGGTCACACCCTCAACGTCGTTTCTTTGGTGAATGTTGCCCTCCGAAAGAAAATCC
>SFPF01000102.1 GCA_004552155.1 Bacteroidales bacterium | reverse complement strand
GGCATCATCGCCGCCCAGTCCATCGGTGAGCCCGGTACGCAGCTGACCATGCGAACCTTCCACACCGGCGGTGTGGCCGGCGGCGACATCACCCAGGGTCTTCCCCGAGTGGAGGAGCTGTTTGAGGCCCGCAAGCCCAAGAAGATGGCAACGCTGTCGGAGATTGCCGGCAAGGTCCGGTTTGAGGAAGCTGCCAAGGGCAGCCTGCTGAACATTATCGTTACCGCCGAAGACGGAGACACCCGCACCTACTCTATGCCTCACACTGGCCTGCAGGTGAAGGACGGCGAAACCATCGAGAAGGGCAAGCAGCTCCAGGACGGCGCTCTGAATCCCCACGATGTGCTGCGTATTCGCGGCGCGTCCGCTGTACACAACTACCTCATCCAGGAGGTCCTCAAGGTGTACCGTCAGCAGGGCGTGGACATCAACGATAAGCACATTGAGGTCATCGTCCGCCAGATGATGCGCAAGGTCCGTGTGGAGGAGGCGGGAGATACCAGCCTGCTCTCCGGCGCCATGGCCGATGTGCTGGAGGTGGAGATCGAGAACGAAAAGGTGCGTGACCGCATCGCCGCTGGCGAGGTCAATGCCGAGACCGGCGAGCCGCTGAAGGAGGCCACCTATACCCAACTGCTTATGGGTATCACCAAGGCTTCTCTGGCCACCGACTCCTTCCTGTCCGCCGCGTCCTTCCAGGAGACCACCAAGGTCCTCACCGAGGCCGCGATCAAGGGCAAGGTAGACCATCTGGTGGGTCTGAAGGAGAACGTCATTATCGGCAAGCTCATTCCCGCCGGTGCCGGCCTCAACGCCTACCGCCGCTTTGCCGAGGAGCTGGTTCCTGAAAAGGAGGAGCCGGAGCGCCCCGTGCAGATCATCTCCAACGCCGTGGCAGCCGCCCACGTGGAGGAATGATTTGAAATAGCTGAAGATTGATAAGGGCCCCCGCCGGGCAAGTGCGGTGTTCATAAGACAGTTAAAACGGCGTGACGAAAGCGGTCACGCCGTTTTTCATATGCCGGGTAGTCACCAAGCGATACAAAGAGACATCCTTGTTTGGAATAGCGGAACACGGAATGTACATACAGAGAGCATCCCCGTATAGAAGTGCGTCCTTAGTATCTGTTCGACAAACTGAAATTTAATACTCAATGACAATTTTCTTGCACTTCTCGCAGAGCCAAGCCTCCGCAGACGCTCCACCAAAAGGTCCACCGATTGACTTTTCATTGAGTTTGATTGACTTGCCCCCACCAATGTTGAGGGCCGCAATAACTCGTTCTTTTTCGCTCCAATAGACACCATCTCTGCATTGAATACAACCAAGTTGCATTTCTTCACCACAATACGGACATTTCATTTTAATCACCCCTACAAATTCCCGATTTGTCGTTCTGTTTAGTCCCCAAAGAACCTACTAAACCAGCTACGCTTTTGAACCGGTTCTGTCTCACGCTCCGGCTGATCGGCTCCGGACTTGCCGGAAAGAAGCTGCTGATGCATTGTCCCAGCATGGAGAGCCTGGGCCGCTGCCGCAGTCTGCTGTGCCGTCACCAACGCCGAGCTGACCTCCGCCAACCTTGCGTTCAGTTCCTCGATCTGCTTGTCCTTTACAGCAAGTTGCTCGCTTTTCCGGTCTAATTCTCCCTGCAGCATAGCGATCAAAGTGGTTTCGCAAGTTTCGCAACTTGCTTTCGCCTGTTGCGAAACTTGCTTTCGTTCAACACCTAAATAATGCTGATATATGGCGGTTTTTTGACTTTCGCTGATTGCGAAACTTCCTTTCGCATCTTTCGCAACATGGTTTCGCCTACACCATGCACGAACTGCCTGTTCCGACACGCCACATTCTATTGCAATTTCCGTTATTACACCCGCCAAATATCATCACCACTCTTTCATCCGGAGTTAATCTCAAAACAAATCGCTATGAGATCCCGTCCTTATCAATTTCAAAATCAAAGTCTGCCGAACAACTTTATAGACCAACAGCCAGTCCGGCTCGATGTGACATTCTCTCATGTCCTTATAATTTCTGGAATTAGTGAGAGCATGATCTCGATACGCCTCCGGCAACGGCTGCTCGTTACACAACAGCGTGATCACTTCCTCCAACTTCTTCGGATCGCAGCCTCTCTTGATCGCAAGCTTGTAATCTCGTTTGAACTGCCCCGAAAACTCCGGCTTAAGCATTCAGCGCCTCCATCAGATCTGCAACGCTATCAAACGGACCATACATATCCTCTCCCTTTTCTGCCGCCTCCATCGCCGCATAGGTAACAGCATTCGGCTCGTCAACCTTGACTTCAAAGGGAAGTCCATGACACCTAAGTGCCTGTCGATAAAAAATACCCGTTGCCGTACTCAAATCCATTCCGAGGGACTTAAAGAGAGCTGCCGCCTGTGCTTTCAGCTCCGGCTCCATTCTTATCGTCATATTTCCTTTAGCCATAATAGCACTCCTTTCCTCGTCATTTTTAGCTTGCACTAATATTATATTCAATATTCGTGACATTTGCAAGTGCATTGCAAATGTTTTTTTGCAACTTTTCTATGAACAGTGCTTTCTATATGCTAACACCGCAGCGTGTACATTTAGGGGGTGAAAAAGCCTTATTTCGCGCGGTTTTCAAGCCTCGTTTTCGGTGGGGTAATATAAAAACCCTTACCCGCCCCGAAAACGCCTTGTAGGGCGTTTCTGGGGCGTTTACAGCCCTTTCTTAAATTCCTCCACCAACAGATCGCTCAAAGCCTGTGATGGGCGTATTTTGACCGTTATATGCCCCTCCGGTACGGTGTCCCACCATTTGCGGATCGTTTTCGGATCAAGTCCGGTGTCCCTATGACAATCGGCCTTGCGTCCCTCTGGATGCTCCTGCCGCCACGCATAGACTTGCGCTTTCTTTTCTTCTGCCCCTTTTCTTCTCCATGTGCCGCCAGGATAATCCACTTCCTGCACCGCCCTTGCTCTTTTCAAATGCTCTTTCTGTGATCTACCATTCCTCTTGTTGCGCTCGATGCGAACATCGGTCAGAGCTTCAATATCGGAAATCGTGAAATTGTAATACTCCTTGTCGTAGGCTTCCAGCGCACTCCGTATATCTTCCTCGGTCAATGCGTTCTCATGCTTCACCATCTGCAGATCATCAAAAGCCTCTTTCATATCCTGCCGGAGCTGCTGCTTCGACACACCGCATTTGTAAGCATAGATAGCAAGGCACATCAAAAAGAAATACCGATGCCCGCCCTTTATCTCTCCGATCTGCCGCAGCCACCAATGGTAGAGCGCATACGGATCATCACCATGCACCTTTCCGGCAATATCCCACTTCTTGCGTCCTTTCTCGCCTCTCACAACAACACGCTCATACCACTCCGGATATGCCTCCCTCGCCTCAGCTCGTGTCATTTTGGATGGGCTGAAAGGCTTATTGACATCCACCCTGTTTTCTGGCTTTGCGTAGGCGTTCAGATAATCCAGCGTTACCCGTTCTCCGGTACGGAAAGCGACCAGCTCCGTCCCATGCTTGTCATTGATGCTGCCCACCATGCGGAAGCTCTGATTGATGGATTGATACTGGATCGCCTTGACCTGCGAAGTGCTGCCATACTCCCATAGCCGGAAAGTGAGGTCATATTTCAGACTTTTAAGCTGAATTTTTATATTCGGGTATAGGTCAATCGGCTGCTGGAAAACATAGTAGATATGCAGCCCTGTCCCCGACAGAACAAGGAAAGTCGGCATCGGCAACCGGCGCACTCGCTCCGGATCGCCGCCAAAGCGCAGAAAGAGGTTGCGCAGCTCGGCAAGACCTACGCCATCCAGATCGAAGATCAGAGCATACATCCGCTGGGCGTTCTCCAGCCTGTTCTCCTTTCTGCGATATGCAAGACCGCTGCACAAAGTAAGGCTGTTCCCCTCGACAAACTCCATGTAATCCTGTTCCCATGTGTCGTTATACATCTTCCTGCGCCGGAGCTTCTTATCCTCGCTCTGTTCGTCCCGATACAGATACACAGCGGTGCGCTCAAATACTCGTAGCAGCCTCGATAATTCTCGGTCATATTACCACCTCACAAAAGAAAAAGTACCAAAAAGAAAATCCGCTGCGGCGGGGATCGCCTGCGGGCGGGAAGGGGGAAAAGGGGGAGCAAAAGAGCGGCGGCTACGCCGCCTTAAAGAGAAAGTCACCTCCCCCTTTTCCCCCTCGCTGCGGGGCATTGAAAGTGCCGCCACTATGGAAAACCCGATGGGTTTACCACAGTGGCTTGGAAAACCTCTAACGAGGTTTACCACACTTCCAACACCCCTCCGCTCACCCCCCTTTTCCCCTCCGACTTTCTCCCTTTCAGAGAGAAAAAATATAGGTTGGGAGTACCCTTACAGGGGGCTTAGATTATCAATACAGCAATTCCCTATTTTCAGTTGTTATTATAGCCTGTCCGAAAGAGATTTTCAAGCCCTCCGGACAGGCTTCTTTTACAGCTCCATGCCGCCCATTCCTCGCTGGTGCTGCTGTTGCTCCTGCTGCTGTCCAATCTCCGGATCGGGCAGCAGCTCCCTCGCCTTTTCAAGCAGAGGACGCAGACGCTCCGGCAAGTGTTCTTCCAAGAAGTCCAGCATCCGACCGATGCCGTCCGTCAGACGCTCGGTGAAGCTGCGTTCCTCCTGCAGCTCGGATTGCAGATAATAGTTTTCATCGCGCAGCCTCCGGTTTTCCTGTTCAAGCCTCTGCTGCCGCTGCGCTTCTTCCAGCCGCTTCTTCATGGACGGCACCTGTGACCGCAGACGGGTGTTTTCCTCCGTCAGCTCCTGTACCTTGTGCCGATCCGTCACGCTGCGCAGTGCCATTTTCTTTAGCTGCTCGACCTGATCCACCGTCACGCCCTTTACTGCCCCTGTGAGCGTCTTTTCCGGCTGAATATCATGCAGGGGTGCATTTACCCTGTCAGCCTCCTTTAAGAGCCGCACAGTGCCTTTCAGAGCGTCCCGCTGCCGTTCCAGCTCAGCAACCTCCCGCTCTACTGCCGCTGTCTGCTGCTGCACCGCTTCCAGCCTCGCAGCCGCTTCCTTGAACTGCGGCAAGTCCATGTGCGGTCTGTTCGTGCCGAGAGAGATAATTTCAAAATCGTGCCGCTGGGCGATCTCCGTCAGAGCTTCTTTCTCCCGTTCCATCCACGCCGCCCATTCGGTCTGCTTTCTGCCGACACCGACAAACCCCTGCTGCTTCAATGCCTGTTTCATAGATACCCTTGTAGAAAGTCCTCTTGACTGCTCCGTTGCCACAGGGATAAAATCGACATGGAGATGGGGCGTTGCCTCGTCCATGTGCAGCACCATATTGAACACCCGCAGATGGGGGTTGCGTTCTGCAAAAGACTCCGCAAAATCTTTCAGAGCTGCCGCCGCCCGTTCTCCGTCCGGCGTACCGCACCCACAGTCGCTCATGTTGCCGATCTGGAAGATCGCTTCATGGAACAGCTTTTCCTGTTTACTCTGCCGGATATGCTCATAGTAGTCCGGTATCTTATCTCTCGTTTTGGTTTTCTTTGCGTTGTAGGCTGCGAGAGCTTCATCAAAGACCATATGATAGACCTGCTTCAGATCCTCGTTGCAGAAAACAATGTTCTGCTCCGTCCGGCTCCGGTCTACATTCGCCGCTGAGAAGCTGCGGTTGTTGTGCCGGATGCTCCCTGCACCTGTCATACCCGAAATCGTAACTCCCATAAAATCGCCCCCTTTCCGCTTATTCTTCCGTCCTCTATTTTATCATAAATTTCCGCTAAAAACAACCTCTTTGTTACTTTCTGGTGAGAAAGTAACGCAAAAGCACTTTCACACCGCCACCCCATCGGTGCAGCGGTGTGAAAGTGCTTTGCGCCCCTAAAGGGGAGGGGTTGCCGGAGCTGCTTCACTGCCGGCTCGTGCCTGCTGCTCTGCCAGCTCCGGAGGGGCGCTGCCCCTGCCGTCTGCGGACGGCTCCCCGACCTTCATCCCACCGATAAATTGGAATTTGACTATCTCTTAACTCGTTTTGATAAATGAAGTTCATTATCATCTACATAACCAAGTTTATTATATACAGATTGTGCAACAAGATTTTCTTGTCCTGTTAAGAGTTCGTACTTATGAAGTGGATAATTCTTACTGCAATAATTTTCTGCAAAAATAATCATTTCACTCGCAATCCCTCTATTTCTATATGTCGGTTTAACATACACTTCCGTAATTTCAGGCATATATTCATCATAGCAGAAGGACTTTTTAAGTTGAACACATACAAATCCTACTAATATATCATCTTCATCAGCAACGATAACAACCTCCTGTTTATTACTCACAAGAGAATTTCCAATATTATCTATGCTTGCACCTTCACCATTAAATTCGTTATTTAAGATATTTAATTGCTCTGCATCATTTACTGTTGCAATTCTTACCATAATTACACCTCATCAAATTGGAATTTGTCAAGTTCTCTTAACCTCGAAACAACTTGCTAAACCAGCCCCGTTTTTGCTCCGGCGCCTGGTCCTGCTGATCCGCTCCGGCCTCCCCGGTAAGAAGCTGCTGCTGGATCGTCCCCGCGTGAAGAGCCTGGGCCGCTGCCGCCGTCTGCTGGGCAGCGGCCAGCGCATCAGTGAGCCGAGTAATGGTCTGAGCCTGCTGCTCGATCTGCCGGTCTTTCACTTCAAGCTGCCCTTGCAGTGTGTCGATGGTGGCCTGTAAAACGCAAACCAAATCGCCAACTTCACGGTTTTCGGTTTGCGTTTTAGTTTGCGATTGGTTTTCGATTTCAGTTTGCGTTTTTTCAAAAAAAGCCTG
>SFPF01000005.1 GCA_004552155.1 Bacteroidales bacterium | reverse complement strand
AAGCCAAATGAGCAAAATCGAGTTTACTCGAATTTTGCCATGGCGAGCAATCGCACTTTTAAGAACTTGTTCGGGCTATGCCGAGTGCAGCCGAAAATCACGAAGTGAAACGAGTAAACAAGTAAACGCCTATTATCTAAGTTTTGCGCCGAGTTGCTTTTCGAGGCTGGCGATGATCTTTGCCATAACGGCATCGGTCTGCTTGTCGTTCATCGTCTTGGTGTCGTCTTGCAGGAGGAAGTTGACGGCGTAACTCTTCTTGCCGGCTTCGAGGTTCTTGCCTTCGTAAACATCGAAGAGGGTCACCTTTTTGAGGAACTTCTTGTCGGCGGCAAAGGCAATCTGCTCGATGCGGGCGAACTCTACGCTCTTGTCCACCAAGAGGGCGAGGTCGCGGCTCACGGCGGGGAACTTGCTGATTTCGGTGAAGCTGACGCTGTGCTTCTTAGTCTTCTTCATCAAGAGCGTCCAGTTGATGTCGGCGAAATAGACTTCCGCGCTGATGTCGAAGGCGGCTGTGAGGGCTTTCTTCACCAGTCCGAACTCGAGAACAACCGTTCCGTTGTTGTCCGCCAATGCCAGCGACTTGGCAAAGATGTCGTTCGCGCCTGCCTGCTGCTTGAGTTTGCCGACGGGTGCGCCGAGGCGCGTGAGGATATGGCCCACGTAGGCTTTAAGTTCGTAAACGCTCGACGGTTCTTCGGGGTGCGCCCAAGATGCTTCTACGCGCTTGCCCGTCAGCCAAAGGCCGAGATGCAGGTCCTCGGAATAGGCGGCGAGGGTATCGGCAGCCTTTTGCTCCTCGGTGGTATCGGGGTTTTTGTAATAGCAGTTGCCAAACTCGAAGAAGCGGAGGTTGGCGTTCTTGCGGTTGGCATTGTGGGCAATGCTTTCCAAGCCGCCGAATAGGAGCGTCTGGCGCAGCACGTTGAGGTCGCTGCTCAGCGGATTGAGCAACTTAACTGCGCGGTCTTTCGGGTAGGCAGTGAGGTCGTTGTAGTAAGCCTCTTTCGTGAGCGAGTTGTTGAGGATTTCGCGGAAGCCCTCGCCGACGAGTTGCTCCGACACGAGGTTTTGCAACTTATTGCTGCGGTCCACCTCGCCCTTGATTGTAAGGCTGGACTTGACGGCCGTGGGGATTTCCACATTATTATATCCATAGATGCGCAGGATATCTTCCACCACGTCGCAGGGACGCTGCACGTCCACGCGGTAGGCGGGCACGGAGAGGCTGATACCGCTCTCGGTCTCGGCAGTGATTTTCATGTCGAGCGAAGTGACGATTTCCTTGATGACTTCTGCGGGAATGGTTTTGCCGATGAGGTCGTGCGCATATTTATATTCGAGGTCCACGTCAAAGTTCTTCGCCAGGCCCGGAGCCTCGATGTCTTTGATGTCCATGCTGACCGTGCCGCCGGCCAGTTCTTTAACCATAAGGGCAGCCACTTTGAGGGCGTAAACTTGCAGATCGGGGTCGATGCCGCGCTCAAAGCGGAAGGAGGCATCGGTATTAAGGCCGTGGCGGCGTGCACTCTTGCGAATCCACGTGGGGTTGAAGTAGGCGCTTTCGAGCAGCACGTCTTTCGTGGTTTCGTAGGTGCCAGAGCCCTTGCCGCCGAACACGCCGGCGATACACATGGGGGCGTTGGCGTTGCAAATGGCGAGGTCGCGCTCGGAGAGTTTGTGCTCTTCGCCGTCGAGGGTTACGAAGGGCGTGCCCTCGGGCATCGTCTTCACCACCACCTTCTTGCCTTCAATCATATCGGCGTCGAAGCAGTGGAGCGGCTGGCCGTAGGCAAACATCACGTAGTTCGTCACGTCGACCACGTTATTAATCGGACGCACGCCGATGGTGCGGAGTTTCGTTTGCAGCCACTCGGGGCTTTCCTTCACCTCGCAGCCCTTAACCGTCACGGCGCAATAGCGCGGACAGGCTTCGGTATTTTCTACAACGATGTCGATGTCGAGGTCGTTGTTGTCGGCGGCAAAAGATGAAACGTCCGTGCGGTGCAACGCCGTCTTGTGGCCGTTGCGCACGAGCCAGGCGTAAAGGTCACGGGCAACGCCGTAGTGCGAGCAGGCATCAGCGCGGTTGGGCGTTATGTCTACTTCAATCACCCAGTCGCTTTCGATACCGTAATACTCGGCAGCGGGCGTGCCTACCTTGGCGTCCTGCGGCAGGACGATGATGCCGTCGTGGGAAGTGCCGATACCGATTTCGTCTTCCGCGCAAATCATGCCGAGGCTTTCTATGCCGCGCAGTTTGGAACGCTTGATGGTGAAGCATTCCTCGCCGTCGTAGAGTTTGGTGCCGAGCGTGGCGACGATGACCTTCTGCCCCTGCGCCACGTTGGGCGCTCCGCAGACAATCTGCACGGGCTCTTCTGCTCCGATATTGACGCTGCACACGTGCATATGGTCGGAATTGGGGTGCGGCTCGCAGGTAAGCACTTCGGCCACCACGAGGCCTTGCAGCCCGCCCTTAATGGCCTGCACTTCTTCCACGCTGCCCACTTCGAGGCCTATGGAAGTAAGCGCTTCCGCCACTTGCTCTGCGCCGAGGTCGAAATCAACGTATTCTTTCAACCATTTATACGATATGTTCATGGCTTATTTTGTATGTTTAATATGCTAACTTTATGCTAAGCAAGCGCAAAATTACTATATTTTTATTATATGACAATGTGTTTTAGCGGTTTTGCTCTTTGCCAAACGTGGGACAGAATGCCGTGAAAGCACAACGGTCGCAATGGGGCTTGCGGGCGGTGCACACGTAACGCCCATGGAGTAAAATCCAGTAATGCGAAGCCGCCACTTCCTCGGGCGGCAGATATTTGCGCAGCGCTTGCTCCACGGCATAAGGCGTTTTGGCAGAAGGCGGCACGAGCCCGAGGCGATGGCTCACGCGAAACACGTGGGTATCCACGGCGAGCGTTTGCTGCTTGAACGCCACGGCCAGCACTACGTTGGCGGTCTTGCGCCCTACGCCGGGCAAACTGACAAGCGCGTCGAAGTCGCCCGGCACTTCGCCGCCGTATTGCTCTACGAGTTTCTTAGAAAGACCGAGCAGATGCGCCGCCTTGCTGTTGGGATAACTCACGGAACTGATGTGTTCCAAGATATCAGCCTCCGAGGCCTGCGCCATACATTCTGCCGTAGGGTAATCGCGAAACAGGCGCGGCGTGACCATATTGACGCGCTTGTCTGTGCATTGCGCCGAAAGCACCACGGCGACAATCAACTCGAAAGGATTGCTGTAATGCAACTCCGTCTCCGTTGCGTCCATCGTGGCGCGGAAATGCGCCAGCACGGCCTCAAATTTCTCTTTCTTTCTCACTTCGTTTAATAATAATATAAATGCAAAAACGCCCCAACTTTATTTCAACTCTTGCAAGCGGCAGAGATATTTGCCTAAAATGTCGAATTCGAGGTTGACCACGGTGCCCGGCTCGATGGCGTGGAAATTCGTGTGCTCGAAGGTGTAGGGAATGATGCAGACGCTGAACGTGTCGGCGGTGGGACGGCACACGGTGAGGCTCACGCCGTTCACGGTGACGCTGCCTTTATCTACGGTGAAGTAGCCGCGGCGTATCATTTCCTTATCCGTTTCGTAGCGGAAGGTGAAGATGAAACTGCCGTCGGCATCTTCCTTTGAGATGCACACGGCTGTGGTGTCTACATGCCCCTGCACGATATGCCCGTCGAGGCGGCCGTCCATTTTCATGGAGCGTTCCACGTTCACCTCGTCGCCCTCTTTGAGCAGGCCGAGGTTGCTGCGCTTTAAGGTCTCGTCCATAGCCGTCACCACGTAGCGGCCCGCTTCGTCGTGCTGCACCACAGTGAGGCAAACGCCGTTGTGCGCCACGCTTTGGTCTACGTGCAGTTCGCCCTTATAGAGCGGACATTCGAGGGTAAAATCTATATTGTCCCGGTCCTTCTTGATGGCCACGACGCGGGCGGTGGCTTCTACAATGCCTGAAAACATATTTGTTTACTTCTTCTTTAAGATAAATGGTTGCGAGTTACTGACGATGGTGCCGGCAAGGGAATCGGCGCAGAGCGCGCTAAGCCGTATTTCCTCTCCGTCGATGTAGAGATGACCGTTGAGGGTTTTGTAGCGGTCCTTCGCCACGAACGTTTCAAGTTGCGTGAGGTTGATGAGCACGCCGATGGCTTCGCCGCCGTCGCGGGTGGTGAGGGCGTAACGGCTGCCCTCGTCGAGGTCGCCCCATATTTGCCCGTCAGTGCCGTCGCTTGCGGTGCGCGTAACGCAGAGCGTGTCGCCCGTGCTGTCGGCAATAAGCGAGAAGGTGCTCATTCCGAACTCGTCGCTCGTGCCATAAATGGTGGAATCGCTTGCAACGCTGTCGCCTGTTGTAACAGCCGTGGTGTCGGCCGGCGTTTCGCCAGACTGTTTGCCGCAGCCGTTGCACCCCGTGCACAGCGGCAGGACGAGACACGCCAACAGGACGAGCACGATGATTAAAGGTTTTTTCGTCATCATATATTTATGGTTTTAGTTCGTTTATTAGTAGACGAGTAGACAAGTAAACGAGTAAACGAGATAGAGATGTTTTGTGAAATATAAATTTATATGAGTAACTTGTCTTGTTTACTAGTCTACTTGTTTACTCGTTTACTAAAATAGTTCCTTAAACTGCCGCACGGCCTCGGCCCGTTCTTCTTCTGAAAACTTGCCGCCGCAGCCGTCCAGCCATTTCTCAAACGCCGACAACGCCGCCGTGCGCATCTGCGCCCGTCCGGCGCGAACGCCGCTTTGGAAATCGCGATACGGCAATAGGTTACGATTGAAATTTCCGTCGCTCATAAAGTTGTTTATAGTTGACAAGTAACCGCATTCCAAAACATTCAAAGGATATTAGATAAAAACCAGTAAAAACATCTTGCTTCGTTTGAAGCCCTGAGGGCTACGCCGCTGGTCTTAACGCCGAGCATTAAAGCCTTTCGGCTTTTGCTCGTCTTTAATCCCAGCGTCTGCGGTCGGTGCCCGCCCGCTTCAAACGCCGCAAGGAAAAAACCATTAAAAACCCGTGAGACCTTGATTTGTCATTCATTGAAAATGGGTTTTTCCTGGTTTTTCCCTTGTTCTGTGTGGGGCGGGCGGGAACCGACCGCTGCCTTAGTGGAGAGGACGCGAGACGAAAGTCGACAGACTTTCAGGCTCGAGGCCTATCCGCTAAGGCAAGCCGATAGGCCCACACAGAACAAGCGGTTTTATTTGGTTTTTATCCTATCCGACCAACACGCTTACGCCCGCGACACAGCCTTCACGCCGCGCACGGTGCGCAGTTTCTTCAGCAGGGCTTCGAGGCGCGTGGTGTCGTCGACCATCACCGTGAGAATACCCGAGAAGAGGCCATCGTTGGAGTCGATGTTAATGCTGCGGAGCATGATGTGCTCTTCTTTTGAAATGATGGACGTGATGTTGTTCACGATGCCGAGGTCGTCGTTGCCCACCACACGCAGCGTTATCGGGTAACTGCCGCCGCCCTTGCCCGCCCAGCGGGCCTTCACGATGCGGTAGCCGAAGCGGCTGCGAAGGGCAGCGGCGTTGGGGCAGTTGGTGCGGTGGATTTTGATGCCGCCGCTCACGGTGACGAAGCCAAACACGTCGTCGCCATATACGGGGTTGCAGCAATGGGCCAGTTGAAACTCGATGCCTTTGAGGTTGCGGTCGATGACCAGCACGTCGTCCGACGACTTGGCGCGGCTCTCCAATTCCGTATCTGCCTGATACTCCTCCGCACTGCGCGTAGCGGCGCGTTCGGCAAGGCCTTGCTCGTGGCGCGAAAGTTCGACGTACGTGTCGAGCACGTCGGAAATATCGAGCGTCTCGTCGTTCAACGCCTTGTAAAAGAGTGCTGACTCCTTATATCCGAGTTTCTTAATCAGACGATTGATCAGGCTTTCGTCCCATTCGAGTTTGCGGTTGCGCAACTTACGCTCGAGGACTTCGCGCCCCATGGCGCTTTCGCCTGCTTGCAGTTCTTTGAGCGCGGCGCGGATTTTCGACTTGGCGTGGGGCGACACGGCGATGTTGAGCCACTCCTGGCGCGGCTGCTGTGTGGCAGAGGTGAGAATTTCCACCGTCTGCCCGCATTCCAGTTGCTGGCGAATGGGCACGTTGCGCCCTCCCACCCTGCCGCCCACGCAGCGGTTGCCTATTTTCGAGTGGATAAGGTAGGCGAAGTCGAGCACCGTGGCTCCTGCGGGCAGGCGGTACACGTCGCCCTTGGGCGAAAACACGTAGACATCCTGCTGCGAGGCCGTGCCCTGCGTGAGGCTGTTGGCGAGGAGCCCTTCATTGCCCGTTTCGAGCGCGCTGCGAATGTCGGCGAGCCATGAATCCACCGTGCCGCCGCTGCTCTTCACGCCTTTGTAGCGCCAGTGCGCCGCGAGGCCGTGTTCGGCCACCTCGTCCATGCGCTCCGTGCGTATCTGCACCTCAACCCATTTGTCCTCCGGTCCGCGCACGGTGATGTGGAGGCTTTCGTAGCCGTTCGACTTAGGCACGGTGAGCCAGTCGCGCAGGCGTTTCAAGTTGCTCTCATACTGCCCCGTGATGAGCGAAAACACTTTCCAGCATTGCTTCTTCTCTTCCTTGGGCGGAGCGTCGAGGATGATGCGAATGGCAAAGAGGTCGTACACGCCGTTGAAGCCGCATTTTTGCTTCTTCATCTTTTGCCAGATGGAGTGAATGCTCTTCGTGCGCCCCTTGATGTGGTATTTGAGGCCTTCCTCGTCGAGCATCTTCCGGATAGGCGCCATGAAGCGTTCGATGTAGGCATCGCGCTCCTGCTTCTTGGCGTTCAGGCTGTCCTTGATGAGGTAGTAGGCGTCGTGTTCAAGATATTTGAGCGAAAGGTCTTCGAGTTCGCTTTTCAGTTTATAGAGCCCGAGTTTATGCGCCAGTTGTGCGAAGAGCGCGGAAGCCTCGGTAGCCACGCGCTGCTGCTCGTCGGTGTTATCCGTGTCGCGTATGCTGCGCATCAGCACCACGCTCTCGGCAATGAGGAGCAGCACCACGCGCATATCGCCCGCCTGGGCGATGAAGAGGTTGCGGAAATTGTCGGTCTGCATGGTTTCCGCCTTGCTCTCGATGCTTTTCACGCGGAGTATGGCGCGGAGCGCGGCGGCAGTGTCTGGGCCGAGCACTTTTTCCACCGCCTTACACATCTCTTCACCCTGTTCCGGCGCGGTGGCGGCATAGACCACGAAGGCCGTGAGCGCATCGCCGCGCAGCCCTATCTCGGCAGCGGCGAGGCACACAGTGCGCAGTGCCATCACAAGCCTGCTATTGCCGAACGCGTCGCGCAGGGGCGCGCCCTCGGCATACGCCTGTTTGAGGATTATGCCCGTTTGCTTGGCACGTTGTGGGGCAGGTCGGTTGTGCGGGTCGTGATAGAGTTCCAGCAAAAGACGGCGAATTTCCCTTCTCTCTTCTTCGGTGTGCAAGTCAGTGAGGTGTGTCATAGGCGCGCAATGTTTGAAAGAAATATTATCTCTGCAAAATTACGCATTTTGGGCGTTTCCTTAGCAGACAATTCCGTTTTTTCCGCCTCTGCCTGCCTGCAAACTTGAAATTATTTCGGAGAAACGGCACATTATGCCCGAGCAAACTTTCACTATCCGCAAACAAAATCTTCCTTTTTCCTTGATATTTTTCACTATCTGCTAAGACATTTTTTGTTACAAACTTTGTAACGCTTGTTACAAACTTACTAACACATGTTACAAACTTTGTAATACATGTTACAAACTTTGTAACAAACTTTTTCTTATAGGAAAGGGAAAAATATCAAGGAGAGAGGAAAAAAAGAAAGGCAGAGCGCAAAAACGCTCTGCCTTGGGAACTTGAATTGAACTAATTGGGAATAAACTATCTCCGCCCCTACATTCCGCACAGGCGACCATAAGGACAGTATTTGCAGACTTTCTCGGGCTCTTCGGTGACGGTGAAAGGCTTGGAGGGATCGAAGATGGAAGACAAAAGGGATTGGAGGGCGTCCTCAAACTCGTCGGCGTAGTCGGTATAGGAATAGACGGGCGCGGCATTCTTGCCCGAACCCATTTGCAGATATGGAGTATTGCCCTTGTTCAGGCTGTTCAGATAATAAATGGCCGGTGCTACCGGCTCGCCGTGCATGCGCCGGTACGCCATGGCATAGAGCGAAACTTGGAAGGCATAATGCTCGTGCTTGCCGTCGCAGCAGAACATGGCTGGCACATCGGGCAAAGCCTTTGCTGCGCCGCCCGTCTTATAGTCCACAACGCGATGGAGTTTTCGGCACTGGCCGTCGGATACGTCCTCAACTTCGTCCACGCGATCGATAAATCCTTTTATCATAACAGGGACATGCGTACCGTCGGGCAGGGCCACGTCGACCTTCAACTCCCAACGCTCTTCCTCTGCCACAACCTTGACAGACTGATAGGTAGCATCGTAAAGCAACATCTTGGCCAGGCATTTCACCGCCGCCGATTTCATCACTGCATTCTCCGAACGGCATACCTGTTCATCGGCCTCCGGCTCTGCCTCGCGGCGCACGGAGATGTAGGCCTGCTCTACGTATTCGCGCAACTTGGCAGTGTCTTTTGCCGCCCGCTTCAGCATGTCGGGCGTGAGGCGGCGGCCGCCCTGGTCCTTATAGAAAAATTCTGCGGCATTGTGGAACACGCTGCCAAACACGTTGGGGGCGACTTCCTGAACGGGCGGCTGCGGTTCGGGAATCTTTGCCACGTGCTTGAAGTAGAACATCTGCGGACATTTCATGTAGTTGATGATGGACGAGGGTGAAAGCCGCTTAACGAGTGAGGCGAGGTTTTCGGGCTTGGCTATATCCGCCGCGCCCGCTCCGCCGGAAATGCCCGGCTTGAGTTGCATCTTGTATTGGCTGATGGGGATACGGCTCTCCACGAGCAACTGGGAAATGAAGCGCGACATCTCGCCGCGCGTGATGCCATCGGTCACGGCGGAATACATCAGGCGGACGCTGCGGGCGCGCTGTATGAGGCGGTAGAAATAATAGGCAAAGACGGCGGTGCGGCGGCGCACGGTGGTGAGGGAAAAGGCCTCGCGCAGTTCGTTGGGGATGAAAGAATTGTCGCCGCCCTTGCGCGGCAGGTTGCCTTCGGAGGCGGAAAGCACGAGCACGCTGTCGAAGTCGAGCAGGCGCGTTTCGAGCACGCCCATAATCTGCAAGCCTTCGAGGGGTTCGCCATGCAGGGGCAAATCGGTCTGCATCAGCACCGTGCGCAAAAGGCGCAGGAGCGTTTGGGGCGTAACGTTGAGTGACGCCTCTGCCACCAAACGGCTGAAACGCCCCACGACGGTGTATGCCTGAAAGCAGGCTTCTTCGTAAATGTCCTTAAAGATTTTCTTGATTGTGCCGTCGGCCGCAAGGCGCGCCGCCTCGGCTTTGAGCCGGTCGGCAAGGGCGGTGAGGAGGGCTTCGTTGCTGTTGGCGGCTGACGGCTCAAAACGGTCGATCAAGGCAAACGCCGGCGTTTGCGAAAGCGGATAGCCCTTGGTAACATTTACCTTGTCGACCTCTTCGGGCAGGGCGTGCAGCACGCCTTGCATCAGTCCCTCGCCTGCCAGCACAACGGCCATGCGGCGAAGGTCGGTAGTGCCGCCCTGCGCCCTGTTTTTCTTCAACCAAGCCGCCACGCTCTTGGCCTGTGCGGTCTCGGTGGGGGCTTCTACAACTTCTATCTCGGGCAAAAGGCGGCCGCCCGCGCTGCACTCCATGTTGCGGAACGCCTCAGGCGGCAGGGCGTTGCCGAAAGCGGCAATGTTTTCTTTTACAAAAAGTCCGGCTTCGCAAGCGGGGTGCCGCTCGGTGTAGTATTCGTCGTAGTCCCAATAGAATATGGCCTGCTCCTTAAACGCTTCCATGAGACTGCGCTCCACGCTGCTCAGCACGTTGAAGCCCGCGAACACATAGGTAAAACCCTCGCGGGGACGCAGCGTGCCCTGCTTCAGCCGCTCGGCAACGCTGCGATAGAGTGCGCCCTCGTAGGGGGCGATGCCCTCGGAAGTGCCGGCGTTGAGGGAGGAATATATTTTGTAGAGAATATTCCAAAGCCCTAAGAACTTGCGCCGCACCTCGCTGCGCTCCATATCCCGGAAACAACTGCGAAAATGGCGCATGGCCTCTTCGGGTGCGCCGAAGGTCTTTTCAATATCTGCGTAGTCGCTCATATTGGCAAAGAGGCGGGCGGCGTCGGCCTCGTTCTTATCCACGTCGTCAAAGTCGGCGAGCAGTTGCCTGCCCCAGCCGTAAAACTTGTCGAGGGACAACGCCTCAGCGCCGGGCGTGCAACCTATATATATATTGTATATGCGGCATACGGCCTCTATTTCGTCCATCACCTCACACTGCGCGAGACTGCGGAAGAGTTCGCTGATGGTGACGTACTGCGGTGCCCAAAGCGGGCGGTCGGCGCGACGCAGGTGCTCGTTGAAGAAGAGGCTGGCGCGCTTGTTGGGGAACACTATGACAAGGCGGCGAAAGTCTATGCCGTTCCTGCCAAGCAGGTCGTCCGCTACGAGTTGCAAGAAAGATTTGGGGGAGTTCATATAGTTTTTATAAAACTTCAACTAATTTATTCTCATCAAAATACCAGAGATAGGCTTTTACGTGGGGCGTGCCCATTTGACGCAAGTAAGCAGCATACTGCTTCACCTGCTCCTGATGCTTGGGCAGGGGCTTGCCAAACTTATAGTCGAGCACAACGGCGCGGCCATCCTTAAACGACACGCGGTCGGGGCGCACCATCGCCGCGCCCTGCGCACTGCCGGCGGGCAGGAGAATGGAGCGTTCGTTGAGCACGAGCCAACTGCCATCGGTCAAATCAGCCACCAAGGGGCAGGCAGCAATCTTTTGCCTTATTTCCGTTTCGATTTGGTTGAAATCGATGCCGTCGGCCTCGAAACCCTGACCGCGCAGCACACCCACGGCGCGGGAGATATCGTCGGCGGTTTCAATCATCGAGAAGATATTGTGCATCAGGTTGCCGCGGTTGATGTAGGCGGCGGACTCGGCTACCGCTTCCTCGCCGGCACGCGCGGCGATAAACTCGGCGGCCTCGCCGCTCTGGCGAAAATCGGCGCGGAGCGGGGTTTGGCAAAGCGTAATGGACAGCGGACGGCGCACACCGCTGCCAAACGGGTTTTGCTTACCGCCGGCGGGAACGGCCTGCCCTTCGGCGCGGCAGTCGGTTTGCGGCGAGGAAAGCGTTTCCAGCACAAAGCCGTCTGCCGTTTTCTCAAAACTGTATGACTGATAATCATCGCTGAAATCCTTATCTATTACAGCGTGCAGCAAATCGCCGGCCGTGGCAACCGAATCCTTATCCTTGCCCGACCATGTGCCCCAAACGAAAAGGTTGCGCTGGGGACGCGTGAAGGCAACATAAAGCAAATTGAGATTTTCAATACGACTGCGCAAATGCTCCTGCTCATAATCGTCAGCGAAAATGGATTGCCTCACCCTATTTGAATGGGGCGCAACGGGAATAGGCGAAATCTTAGAGAAAGGCTCTTTGGAAGGTGTGAGCCAAAGAATAGTATCTCTATGGTCTTTTTCGAGATTCCAATTACAGAAGGGAATGAAAACTGTGTGCGCTTCGAGCCCTTTGGATTTATGGATGGTGAGCACGCGCACGCCATCGACCACCGCGCCGGGTATGGATTTGGCAGACAAGACTTCGTCCCAATGGTCCAAGAAATCAGGAAGGGAAGAAGCATGGTCCTGCAAATAGGCCGCAACCTGGTCGAGGAAATAGGTGAGATAAGCCAACTGTCCTTCCGCGTGCGCCTCTTCGGCATTGCTGGCGGCGGCATCTTGCCAGAGCCCGAATATCCTAATCAGTTCCTCACAGAGTTCGTAAAGCGGCATGGCGGCGAGTTCGGCGCGTCTACCCGTAAATTCTTGCGGCAAAGCATTCAGCAACGCCTCGCTATCATGGAGCGTCACGTCGGGGCAATAGGTTTTAGCCAAGGAAGCAAGCGCCAGTGTGTTATCGGCATCGGCCAGCACGCGCAGCGCGTCAATCACAATCAGCACTGCGGGAGAAGCCGACAGCAAAAACGCCTCGTCGGAAATGAGCGGTATGTCTTTTTCAGCAACGATAAGGAAGCCCGTCGGCGTGCAGCCTTTGCATCTGCTCTGCCATTTCATCGAGCACTCCCCCGCCCTCTTCTTCGTCTTCGGCCGGCGCACCGTGCTTTGACGACACCGCAATGCGCACATAGCCGACATCGCCCTTGTGCTTGGCTTCCTGGCAACCGGCTTCTTCGTAAATATCCACAGCGTGCGACGCGCCGCTTCCGAGACTGTCGATTACAGCGGCGGCTTTTGGGAAAAACTGATTGTTGAAACGCACTATGCGCTCGTCGGTGCGGAAATTAGTCTGCATTTTGCAGAGAATATCCTCGCCGCCGTTCTTTTTGTCCTTATATGCTTTATTAAGTCCTTCGAGTATCTCCCAGTCGCCGCCCCTGAACCGGTAGATGGCCTGCTTCACGTCGCCAACGAGCAGGCACTTGCCGCCCGTGGACATGCTTTCGAGCAGGAGTTTCCTGAAATTCTCCCATTGCATGGAGGAGGTGTCTTGGAACTCGTCGATCATAATATGGTCGAAACGGCTTCCGGCGCGTTCGAGCACGAAGGGCGCGTCAGCGGAAGCAACGCTGCTGCGGAAGATATAGGGCACATAGGCTATCATCTCGCGGCTGTTCTCTTCGTTCACCTGTTGGAGTGCCTTCCGTGTGTGCTGCAAAAGGCTGAGGGGATTGAGCCGGTCGAGGCAAATTGCGCAGGTGTTGAGTACGGGCATTAGTCGCGCGCGCTCTTTTTCGGTTTCTGCCAGCACCGCCCTCATTTGCTCGGCGGCAGCCTTAGCGGAATCGTCTTTTTTATCCGCAGCCTTGAGCCAATACTTCACATCACCGATGCGATTCTGCATACGAGTGGAGGGCGTAAAATCTTCAAAGTTTCCCATTTTTCGGACATAGGCGCTGAAATCGCCCGCATTGGAAATCCTTGTTTCCCAATCACCCATAATGTTTGAGAATTCCCGGGGCAGGTTTTCGGACAGGGCTGTGAGTTGCTGCTCAATGCCGGCTTTGCGATTGCCTATCTCTTTTCGGTAGTTTTCGAAAGAAATGTTATTCAAACTCTTAACAAGTTCTTCTTCCTTATTCAGGAAACCGCTCGAAGTGAGTTGGCCCGCCAGTTTCAGCAGTTCGTTCTTAAAGTTCCAGTTCTTGTCGTCTTCAATCCGCTCATGCACATACCGCTCCATTTGTATGCGCAATTCTTTATCTGTTTCAGATTGCTTGATGAGGCGGTCCACTGCCTGCCGCACGGCTTCTTTATCATTTATGTCAGCACGTACGCCGGAAGGCATGCCGAGTTCGTGGGTCACGCCCGAAAGCAGCCACCAAAAGAAACTATCGATGGTTTCGACGCGAAAGAAGTCGTAATCGTGAACAATGGCGGAAAGCGCCTTTGCAGCGCGGCTGCGCACTTCGGCCTCCGACGGGGCAGGCTGCGGCATGAATTCCATCACTTTTTGCAGCACGTCGTCGCCGCCGCCGTTGGCGAGGTCGAAAAGGAAGCGCAAGATACGCTCTTTCATCTCTGCCGTAGCCTTGTTGGTAAAGGTCACTGCCAATATTCGGCCGAATGCCTTTGCGCTGGTGTCGGCAAGCATCAGGGCGATATACTCGGCTGCGAGCGTGTAAGTCTTGCCCGTGCCGGCTGACGCGGGGTATATTTTAGGAGGAAAAGGAAGGGGGGACATATAGAAAGGAATTGGAGAAAACTACAAAGATTATTTGTCCACGTATTATATTTTTTTGCCCACATTTTTTTATGCCCACGAATCTCACGAATCTACACGAATCATTTTCAATGAATAAAAAAGCGACCTGTACGGTCGCACGAATCACACGAATTTTGCGTAGCCAGAAATATTGAATTCGTGAAAATTCGTGCGACCGAACAGGTCGCCTTAATTAACCGGAAACTAAAATTCGTGTAGATTCGTGAGATTCGTGGGCAAAAAATATAATTCGTGGTCATAAATAGTGGGCAAACTTTATTGCAGATGCTCTTTAAGGAAACGCTCCATGGCACGATAGAAATCGAAACGGTTTTCCTGATTTTGGAAACCGTGGCCTTCGTTTTCTTTCACCATATATTCCACAGGCACGCCTCGCTGGCGCAATGCCGCTACCATCTGGTCGCTCTCGGCCTTATTGACGCGCGGATCGTGGGCACCCTGCGCCACAAAGAGCGGCACACGGATGCAGTCGGCGTGGAGGGCGGGCGAAGTGGCTTCAAGACGCTCGCGGTCGGTTTCGGGATTGCCCACCTGCTCATACATCATTTGCAGCATCGGTTTCCAATACGGCGGGATAGTGGCGAGGAAGGTGAGCAAATTGGATACGCCGACGTAATCTACGGCGCAGGCATATTTTTCAGGCGTGAACGCCACACCGGCAAGGGCGGCGTAACCGCCATAACTGCCGCCGTAAATGGCAACGCGTTTGGGGTCGGCAATGCCTTGGCAGATAAGCCAGTCCACGCCGTCGGTAATGTCGTCCTGCATGCGCAGACCCCATTGCCCGTAACCGGCTTCGAGGAAACGGCGACCGTAGCCCGTGGAACCGCGAAAGTTCATTTGGAACACGGCATAGCCTCTATTGCACAGGAATTGCGTTTCGGAAGAAAAGCCCCAACTGTCGCGTGCCCAGGGACCGCCGTGGGGATTTACCACCACGGGCAGGGCGCGTGCCGTTTCGGGCGTGAGGCCGCTGGGGAGCGAGAGATAGGCTTCGATGCGCAGGCCGTCGCGCGAGGTGTAGGTCACGGCGTGCATTTCCGCCATGTCTGCTTCGGCGAGTTGCGGGGCAAGGTCGGCGAGTTTGCGCAGCGTGTCGGTTGTATCGTCGTAATAATAATAGGCACCGCGCGTGCGGTCGCTGCCTACATATAATATATAATGCTCCTCCGCTTTGTCCACATCGGCCATTGCCACCCGCTTGCCGGGGAAAAGGGCGCGGAGCCGTTCGCGAAAGGCCTGCTCTTCTTCATCGAAGAAATGGCGCACGGGGTCGCGGTGGCCCGTGCAATAGCAACTGAGGAGTTTCTTGCGGCGACGGGAATAGTTGAGGCTCGAAACGTCGTATTGCTCATCTTCATAGAGCAGGCACACCTCCTCTGCCGTGGCAGGATTCATTTCCACGAGGGCCGTTTTGTCGCGCCCGAGGTTGGTGGCGGCGTAGACGTTGCGGTTGTCGGGCGTGAAGAGGAGGAAATTCACCGACTCCTTGAAGTTTGTGGTAAGCACGGGACGGAAGGGCTCGTCGTCCGTGTCGCGATAGAGCAACTGCGTATTCACGCCGTCCACAATGGCGGTGACGGCACGGATATGCCCGTCATGGTCGGTGAGCCACCCTTGATAGTTTCCCGGATTTTCGGCAAGCAGCGTCAGTTCTCCGGTTTTGAGATTAAGGCGATAGGGGTCGAACGCTTCGGGGTTGCGCCTGTTCATCTCAATCAACACCTCGTCGGGCACGTCCTCCAAATCGTCGAGAATGCCGGCGCGCACGCCCTCGAAGGGCGTGTAGCAAATTTCATAGCTGCCGTCGATGCTGATGCCGTAGAGGCGGTAGTTCTCATCGCCCGCCGTGTCTTTCGCAAAGAGCAGGCGGTCGTTGCCCGCCCACATATAGCCTTGTATGCTCCGCTCGGTCTCGAAGGTGAGTTGCCGCGGCAGGGTTTCGCCATCGGTGGGCACTACAAAAAGGTTCATCCTATCCTTGTAGGGCGACATGTAAGAAATGTGCTGCCCGTCGGGCGAAATCTGATAGGCTGCCGTTGGCGCGTTTCTGAAAAACTCTTCTATGGAATATTGTTTCATATTCTATACATTGGTGAGTTCTGTCTGCTTCCGCCTGTATTCTTTCGGCGAAAGGCCGATTTGCGACTTAACAAATTTGCCAAAGAAGGAAGCATTGGGGAAATTATATTCTTCGGCTATTTCCTTAATGGTGCGCGTGGAATAGCGCAGGCTTTGCTTGATGTTCTCAATAGCAAAATCGTGAATCCACACAAGCGCGGTCTTGCCGCTTGCCATCTTTACGGCCGACGAAAGATACTTGGGCGTAACGCAAAGTTTTTGGGCGTAAAATACCACGGAGCGGTCGTGGCCGCCATTCTCTTGCAATAGCGTGAGGAAACGGCGGAAAAGCAAATCCGACTGCGTGGCAATGCCGCCCGTGGGTTGCAAACGGCTATTGCGATTGACGATAGAGAACAGTTCGAAGAAGCAACTGCCAAGGAAACGGCGCATAGATTCTTGGTGATATACGCGCTTCGGCTGCTTCAACTTTAATCGCAACAGCGTGAAATAGGCTTCGAATAATTCTAAATCTTCATCTGTGAGTTGCGTAACGGGATGCGAATGCAGATAAAGCATACAATCCACAAGGTCTTTTCCTTTGTGGATGGAACGTTCGAGCGGCGTACTCGTAAATCCGAAAGCACTGATGCTCACATCAGGCGAAGCCATAAGGCTGTCGGTCACGGTGTTAGGCAAAAGCACAATGGCATCTTTTGCTGCCAGCCTATGCTCTTTCCCATCAATCACCACTTGCAGTTTTCCTCTTTTGCAGATAATCACAACTATCTGATGAATACGCTGAACGCGGGTGTTGGGAATGTCCTTAAAGTTGTCGACAATAAACACCTCTTCATCGGCATAGCCCAGCAACTCATGCTCTGGGCTAAGCAATGTGCCCTTATCGTCAATATGACCTATAATTCCTACCATAGGAGTAATTATTAATGTTGCTGCAAAATTAGCGAATTATCTTATAAGATAATATCTATTGACCTTAATAAATGTTCAATAATTCTTTTAATGTTTTATTTTACCCTCCGTCGCTAACGTCTTTTTGTTCATTTTGGGATTATCTGCATAAATAAAGGCGGCGAAGCCTTCGCTCCGTACTTGTCTATACCACCAAAGTTTTTAATCAGGCTCTTCCGACATTTTGAGTGTTCCGACAATCATGTAGGGCATATAGGCTTAGCCTAAAAAATGCGGCAACCTATTAACCATGTTTTGTAGGTTAAAAACATTGTCTTAACTTTACACCAGAACGTAGGTTTTATTTGCCCACTAATTTACATGAAGAAAAAAGATAATGCCGCTCAAATAGTAAGCATACAATATTACCACTCGCCATGCGGGGATCTCATCTTGGCATCGATGGGCAATGCGTTATGCCTGTGCGACTGGAATGGATTGCCTTGTGCCGAGCGAAACAAACTTAGAATCGGGCGATACGTAAATGCAGATTTCAGAATAGCGCCTTCCTATGTTATCGAACAAGCAAAGAGACAACTTGACGAATATTTTGCAGGCAATCGCAAAGAGTTCCACATTCCGTTGCACCCTGTCGGCACAGTTTTTCAGCTCCGGGTATGGAGGGCATTGCTCGATATCCCATACGGAGAAACGAGAAACTACTTGGAAGTTGCTAAGAGTATTGGCAATGAAAAAGGCGTACGGGCCGTGGCACAGGCTATCGGCGCCAATGGCATCGGCATACTTATCCCCTGCCATCGCGTCATTGGCAGCAACCGCTCCCTGACCGGCTTCAGGGGCAGGGTGGACAAAAAGTAGGATGATTTTACTCTAAAATTCTCTTATTGGACAAAAAGTAGGATATAATCCCTTGGCAGGGCGCGCCCTGCCAAGGGATTCTGCGTTTAATAATGTCGCATAATGTACTCATCTAACAACTTTTTCCGATTATCCTTACTTATCCCCCGATGAACCCTTAATTTGCCCTTTATATCCGAGAACAAACCTTCAATGCCATTGTTCGTGTTTGGCAGACCTGTTTCTGGGTGATCGTAAAAAGTCCATAA
>SFPF01000004.1 GCA_004552155.1 Bacteroidales bacterium | reverse complement strand
ATGAGGGATTCCAGTTCGGGAAGTTGACTGATGCGTGGGGTCACGAAGAGCACCTGTCCTCCACGGATCATCTCAAACCCTATGGCTTCGGATATCACTTCAGAGCTGAAGGTATAGACCTGAGTCTGTATGGGGCGGCGATTGGGAGGAGGAGTCTGTATGACACTCAGGTCCCTGGCTCCCATCAGACTGAATTGGAGGGTGCGAGGGATAGGTGTGGCCGCGAGGCAGAATTGGTTACATCTTCATACTGACTTGCACCGAAATATCGTTTTTCCACGCCGAGGCTATGCGGTCGGGGCCGCTGCTTTGTTCCGAGCGGTTGAAATAGCGCAGGGAGGAAAGGCGCAGGGCGAGGGAGAGCCACGGGGCAGGACGGTAGGCGGCAAGGGCTGTCCATTTCATGCCGTGGTAGAAAAAGGAAGAAAAGGCGGCGGCGTGGGGCAACTGCGGGTCGTAGGCATAGACGGCGGAGTCGAAACCGTCGGTGAAGAACACGGCGCCGAACCCGCCCACGCGCCAATGCTTTCCCGCAGCATACGCCCCGCGCAAGTAGCACAGCCAACCAAAGGTAGCCGCCTCCGTCTGGCTCGCCGCAAGCGTGAGGTCGGCACCGCCGCGCACCTGCAACCTATTGTCGGTGTAGTCTGCTTGCAGGCGGGCGCGGTGCTTCTGCACATATTCCATGTAGGGCTTGTGGCCCGAGATGTCGTATTGCCGTGCCTTGAAACGGTAACGCGCCAGCAACTGCCAGTGCTTGCGGAACGCCCATTCGCCCTGCGCTTGCAGCTCCAAGCCGTTGGAGGCTTGCGAGGCGCGATATACGGGGTGGGGGAAGCGAAACAGGTCGATGTAGGCGGTATAAAGCCCCCGGCGGCCGGCGCGAAAGGCGGCGGAGAGCATCAGTCCCGTCTCGTTGGTCAAAGATGAGGCTTGCTGCAACGTCTGTCCGAGAAAACTGAAATAGCCGGGGCTGAAATGCCTGATGTCTGCTTGCAGCGACCAGTCTTTCGGGTGGGCGAAGCGCACGATGTTGCGCGTGGCGATATGCGCGTTCTGATCTAGCGCCGTTTCTCCCAGAATAAGCCAACGCCCGAGGCGGGCCGCGTAGTCGAGCGAGGCATTGCCGCAGGTCGTTCCTCGGAATGCGTCTGCCGTGTAAGTGCGCTGCTCGGGGCTGTAAAGCAGGGCGAAGTGCGTCATTGCGCCGTTGAGGCTCGCTTGGAAGCGGTTGCTTCTGAACCCCACGTTGCCGCCCGCGCTCACCGTGCGCAGATTGCGCTTGCGCTCCATTTCTCGGAGCGTGCGGTGCAGGCCGGTGGCGAGGATGCTGCGCACCGTGTCGCCCTCGAGCCTTGCATCGAGGCGGCGCAGGGAGGCAAAGGCCGTGGCGTGCCAATGCCCGTGCTGATAACTTAGTCCCGCGCCGCGCAGGTAGCGGCATTCTTCGGTCGAGGTGTGCGGACGCAGGTTGTGCGGCAGTGTCGGCGGGTTGCCTGCTGCCATAGAGCGCGTGGCGTAAAGCGCGTTGCCGGCCGCGAGTCCCAGCCCGAACCGCGCTTCATAGTCGCCGAGGTAGCAAGTCAGCCCTTTGATGCCGCCTACCTCGGCATAGCCCGACAGGTAGTCGTAGGGGCGGTTGCCCAAGCGGGCGAACGGCTCGCCGCCGTCCTTGTCGGCGGTCAGCCCGAGGCGCAGCAGTCCTTTGGCCTCGTAGCGGTAGCGCAGCACATTGCGCATATTGTTGCCCCAATACACAGAGTTGGGATTTTTGTCATATTGCGCCCGGTCGATAGGTTTGTATGCGTCGCGCTTATATAGCGGCACGCCGTCTTTGAGCCGCTGCCACAGTGAGCGCGGCTTGGCGGCGGGCGGTGCGCAGGCGGCGAAGAGATGGAAGAAGTGGCGCGTATCGAAATGCCAGCCCGGCACAAACATCAGTTCACCCAGCGAGCGCAGTCCGCCTTTCCGTTCGCGGTAGGCGATGAGCGAGTCGGCTTGCGCTTCTGTCACGAAAGGGAGAAGCAGGAGTTGCGCGCGCGTGGCGGCGTTCACGTCGAGCGGTGTGCGGTGCAGTTCCTCAAACAGCGCGATTTGCTCTTCCGTTTCTGCCTCTTCACCTTCGCCGTTCAGGTAGTTGTCGATGAAGTCCGCCCATGTGAGGCTGTCGCCGTCAGCGATGTTTTGAGCAAAAATACTGCCGCCCGGGATATTGGGCGGCAGTAAAAAGAATATCGCCAATATTGTGATAATGATATTACGCATGGCGCGGTTGTGATGCGAATGAGTTTTTTATTTGCCCACGAATTTCACGAATTTACACGAATTATTTTGCACTGTGTCTTAATGGCGACCTATTCGGTCGCACGAATTTTCACGAATGCAAAATCATTAATTCGGCGGGTTCTTTCTTTATTTTTCCAAATTGAGCGAACCGGAGCCAATCATCTGTCCGTCGGCAAAGATGTGGGCGGTGTAGCGTCCGGCGCCGAGGAACTCGCTGACGGGCACGTACATCGTGACGCGTACCTCCTGCCCCGTGTATTCCACGTTCTTTGCGGCGGAATATTCGATGTTCTTGTTTTCGTAGGCAAACGTGCCGCTAGGATTTACCACCTGCTGGTTGGGCTTCATCATGCGCACGTAAACCATGCGGTTGCCGGCTTCGGCGGTTACGTTACGGGTAATGGTGAAGGAAACGCAGAAGCGGCGTATGTCCTTGCTCTTGCGTGCCGCCTTGCCGTTGTTTTTGAGCGGTTGGATGCTCACGGCTGTGGCGTTGAGCTGTGCGGCGATGGCCACTTTCTCCGAAAGTCCCGCGTTGCGCTCGTTCAGGCCCGTTATCTCGTTTTTGGAGCGTGCGGCATCGGCGAGGGCGGCGTCGCGCTCGCCCATGAGGGCTTGGTTGAGCTGTTGCAGCGAGTCAACCTGGCGGATATAGTCTTTGAGCACCTCGCGCACGGTGGCGAGCTCCTTTTTCAGTCGGAGGATTTCGGCCGCGCTGGCGTTCTTCACGTTTTTCAGTTCTTTCAGCAGGCTTTCTGCGCGGCGTTGTTCTGCATCGAGGCGTGCCACGAGGCTATCGTCGCGGATTGTTTTCTTCATCTCGCCATATTGCAGCGCAAACTCGGCGTACTGGTTTTCCATTTCCTGTTTGTCGAGTTCGGCAAGCTGGCGCAGTTCTTCAAGTTCTTTCTCTTTGTCTGCCAGTTTCTTGGAGTCGGAATTGCAGCCCGTGAGCAGCGTGCCGAGCCCCATGGCGGCGAGGCAAAGCGCGGGTAATAGGCGGAGGTGTTTCATTATGATTATGCGATTATTGTTCAATAGAATTTTCTGCCTCATATTCGGCACGTGCATCTTCGTAGAAAGCGGCAATAGAGGCATTCATGTAAGGCGCGAGCCACAGGAAACCGATACCGAAGGTGAGGAGGCTGAGAATGCCCCAGCCGATAAAGCTCAAGTAGAGGCAGAAGAGTTTCCAGCGGCGGCCTTGCATGATTTCGCAGCTGCGGGTGATGGCTTGCCTGGCGGTAAGTTCCGGCTCGTCCAAAAGAATGTAGGGTGTAAGGGCATAAGAAAATGCCTTCATGATGCCCGGAATGATGAGCAGCAAAGCCCAGAGGAACGTGAAGAGGTTTACGAGGAAAAGGGCGCAGAAAACGCGTGTGTAGCGGCCGCCACGGAAACCGTCGAAGAGATTTTCAAGGTCCACGCTTTCTTCACGATGGTTGCGCAAGAGGCTCACCGTCAATCCCCAACTGAGCGGCAGGGCAAGCAGAGAAAGGATATTGGAGATATTAGAAAATGATAGCGATGCCAGCACATTCTCGGGCGAAAGTACTTCAAGAAGACTGCCGATGTATCCCGGAATTTGCAGCAGCACCTGGATAACATAAAAAAGGAACGTCATGAGCACGAATGTGCCCCATTGGCCTTCCAGCCGCTCGCGGGCTTGGGCGCGGAGTTCTGAATTGAGTTGCATGATAAAGGGAGTTTGTGGGTTTCAGACAAAGAATATTATCAAAATCCTTATTCAATAATTGTGATCCACCCGTGGCGGTCGGGCTCGATGCCGTATTGAATGTTGCGGAGCGTGTTGTAGAGTTTCGTGGAAACGGGGCCGGGTTTGCCGTCTTTGGCAATCACGTAACTATTGCCGTTTTCGAGGTCGTCAATCTTGCCAATGGGGCTGATAACGGCGGCCGTGCCGCACGCGCCTGCCTCTTCAAACGTGGCAAGTTCTTCTTCGGGAATGGGGCGACACTCTACCTGCAGACCCAAATCGAGGGCGATTTGCTGCAAACTCTTATTGGTGATAGAGGGCAGGATTGAGGAAGACTTCGGCGTGATGTACTTGCCGTCTTTGATGCCGAAGAAATTGGCTGCGCCGCATTCGTCGATATATTTCTTCTCTTTCGCGTCGAGGTAGAACTCGCAGGCGTAGCCGTTGTCGTGCGCCAGTTTGTTGGCTCGGAGGCTTGCGGCGTAGTTGCCGCCCACCTTGAAGCGTCCCGTGCCGAGCGGTGCGGCGCGGTCGTATTCGCGCACGATGACATAGTTGTTCGTAGAAAATCCTCCCTTGAAATAGGGGCCTACGGGCGTTACGAACATCAGCAGCAGGTATTCGTTGGCGGGTTTAACGCCCACCTGTGGGCCTGTGCCGATGAGGAGGGGACGGATGTAGAGCGCGGCGCCCGTTTCGTAGGGCGGAATGAAGCGCTCATTGAGGAGAATGACTCGGCGCACCATTTCGCAGAACTTGTCGGTCGGCGGATTTTGCCGTCGGGGCAGCGGAAGGCTTTCAGGCCTTCGAAGGCCTCTTGCCCGTAGTGCAGGCAAGTGGCTGCCATGTGCAAGTTGATGTATTCGGATGAAGACGTTTCGATTTCGCCCCATGCGCCGTTGCGGTAGTAGCAACGCACGTTGTAGTCGGTGGGGAGGTAGCCGAAGGGTAGATTAGCCCAGTCGATATTAGGTTGTTGCATTGTATTATTTGGTTGAAAGGTTGTTGCAGTGCGCGGCAAAACGCCACTTTCTGCGCAGCAAAGTTACGTATTTATTATATAAGGCGCATCAAACGCCTTGCATTTTGTGATGAGAAAGGCTGAGTTTAGCGTTTTTGCGAATGATTTTCTATGATAAACGCTTCTCAAATGCGTTGGCGGATTGTCGTCAATGTTTTTTAGATAAAAACCTTGAAAAACATCTTGCTTCGTTTGAAGCCTAAGGGCACGCCGCAGGTCTTAACGTCGAGCCTGCGTGCCTAATCGGCCCGCGCTCGTCCTTAATCCCAGCGTCTGCGGTCGGTGCCCGCCCGCTTCAAACGCCGCAAGGAAAAAACCATTAAAAACCCGTGAGGCCTTAACAATATCGATATTACAATGATGCGTATCTCATTGCAAACGGGTTTTTCCTTGTTTTTTCCTTGTTCTGTGTGGGGCGGGCGAAAACCGACCGCCCCACACAGAACAAGCTGTTTTTCATGGTTTTTATCAGAATAAATAATCCGTTGTTTTTATTTCCTGTTGAGCCAATAGAGCCGCCGCGGCTCGCTCATCTTCTCGATGGCATAGCGGAGTGCGGTGCGGGGCAGGGCGCGGTAGTGCGTTTCAAGGTAGCATTCAAGCACGTCCTCGTTTTTCTTCCATATTTCGCGCAGCATCCAGCCCACGGCCTTATGGATTAGATCGTGCTTATGACCAATTAGGGCAGAGGCTATGCGCAGAGCGTCGTCAAACTGTCCGCAGCGAATGAGCATCCAGTTGGTCACCATGGCCACGCGCTGCTTCCAGAGGTTGGCATCGGCGGCGAGGCGGTCGAGCAGACTGCGGTCGGGCATGGTGCCGTCGGGGAGGGGAAAGAGCAGATAGATACCGAGGATTTTCGGGCACGACATATCCACGAGGTCCCAATTGTTCGCGCTTTCGAGATGTGCCAGATAGAAGTCGGCGATTGCTTTCCGCCTTTCGGCAAATGCCGTGCGGGGCAGGCGGCGCGAGGGCGTGGCGGCTTTCATCTCCTCCACGAGGAGCAGCAGGCCGCAGAGTCGCACTTCGTGCCACGGCGAGGCGAGGAGTTTCTCTATTTCCGTCAGCGGCGTTTTGAGGCGTGCCATGTTCACCACGCTCCTCGTTTGCGGGCATTTGATGCCGAGAAATTGGTCGCCGTGGCCATATTCTCCTTTCTTCGTCTTGAAAAATTTCATCAGCATTTCCCTTTGCTGTTCGTCGGCAAAGAGCATCAGAGCCTCCGTGATGTCGGCGGCGTTGTAGGTGTCGGGCATAATTTTAATGGTAGGTCGTGAAATGATGAATAATGATATTGGAGGATAAAAACCATGAAAAACATCTTGTCCTTTGTGAAGCCTACCGGCTACGCCAAACGTTCGTCACCCAGCGGCAATAAGCCTATCGGCTTCCGCCGCTGTTTTACGAACGCTTGGCTGCGGTCGGTGCCCGCCCGCTTCACAAAGAACAAGGGAAAAACCATGAAAAACCGCAATGCTGGTTTTTATCGGTTTTTACCTTGCTGCGAATGAAGCGGCCGGACTCGGCCGGAGCCGTTGGGATTAAAGGCGAGCGTGAGCCGATTAGGCTCACTTGCTCGACGTTAATCCCGGCGGCGAACCCGATAGGGCTTCATCGCAGCAAGCTGTTTTTACTGGTTTTTATCCCTTTATTGTTTAGGCATTCCGATGCCGCAATCAGTTCCTTATAGATCGCGCTGCCTTCCAGTATCTTCCTGTTCCCCACCATAAAGAACGCGCGGCGTGCGCGGGTGATGGCCACGTTGAGCTTGCGGTCGATGTCGGCACCGCCTATGCGCTGCACCGATGAAAGCACGTCCAGTTGATACGGGCGCGAAATCGTTGTGGAGAAGATGATGAAATCGCGCTGGCTGCCCTGATAACATTCCACCGTGTCCACAGTAATTTGCTCCGCTCCGCGTATGCCCGCTTGCTGCAAACGTGAGCGCACGCAGGCTATTTGGCTGCGGAAGGGCACGATGATGCCCACGCTTTCGGCAGGCTCTATCTCGCGGCCGTTTCTGCCGTAGAGCGCGATGAGCGCCTGCACCAGCCGCGCCACCATGTCGGCCTCCGCCTCGTTTGCCTTATTGTTTTGCGGCGGCGTGTCGGGCACGATGTCTATAAATCCGAGGCGCGTGCTTGCGGCAAACTGCTCCAAGGGTTCTGCGCCCGGCGCGGGCAGGGCGGTCTCCTTTTGATGGGGTAGGGGCACGGGACGCAACTCGCCGCCGTAGAACTTGCGGTTCACGAAGTCGGCTATGTCGGGGTGCATGCGCCCTTGGCGGTTGAGCAGTCCCACGAACCGCCCGTCGCCGCTGCGCATTTGTAGGCGGTGCAGCCGTTCAAAGAGGCTGTCGGCCGTGTCGAGCAATCCGATGTCATTGAGTTGCGGGTCGCGCACCGCAGTCTGCGCCGGCGGCGAGAGCACCACGGCGGGCAGTTGCTTGTGGTCGCCGATAAAGACAAACTTCCCGATGGCGCTTTCCCCCTTTTCTATCTTGGCGCAAAGCAGCCCGAGGGCCTGCGGCTCCAATATCTGCGATGCCTCGTCGAAGAGGGCGCAGTCGAACTGCTTGATGCGGAAGAGTTGCGGCGTGCCCGTCAGCGTGGTGAGCGTACCTATATATATATATATATGGTCGAGCAGCGAGCGCACGGCACGGCGGTTGGCGGCAGCGGCGGCGAGGTTGGAGAAGAGGCGGGGACGATAAGGCTCGGCGCAGGTCTGCTCCGCCCCGATGCGGATATAGGCGGCTTCGGGATAGACTTTCGCCACATTTTCCAGCATACCGCAAATCTCGTCCACGGCGCGGTTCGTATAGGCCGTGAGCAAAAGGTTGCCGTGGCGCATGAGACCGCGGCGGCGGTCCTCGATAAATTCTTCCACCAAGGCACGCAGTGCCACGTTCGTTTTGCCCGTGCCCGGCGGGCCTACGAGCAGGAAATAGTCCTTTGCCTGCCGCGCGCGCAGCAGCACGTCGGCGAGATGGGGAGGATATGAGCCGTGCAACTCGATTGCCGCGTCGGCCTGCGGCTGCCGCTCTCCGAGCAGCAGGGCCCGCCGATGCTCCGGAGCAGTGAGCAGGGAAAATAGGTTGCGATAGGCCTGCGAGAAAGGCGCATCGGAATAGTCGTGCTCCATTCGGAACCGGCTGTCTGGGGCAAAGAGCGCGGCGGGCTGTTCGTAGGGCAGGCGCATCGTGAGCCGGTCGCCGCCGATGCTTTCTATGTAGCCGCGATAGAGTTGGCGCGTGGTGGCATTCGGTGTGCCCGCACCCCCTTCTTCGTAAAACAGCACCATCTCGCCCGGCGAAAAGTTGGCGCAGCCGCCGTCCACGCCTTCGGGCAGGCGCATCGCGATGCTTTCCACGCGCCCCGCCGCCTCCATCGGTTCGGGACGCAGACCGGCGAGCATATCTCCCGAGAGGCTTTTGGCAGCCTCGTCCACGCGCCACAACGCCGCAAAGGAGCGGTTGGAGTCCGGGCGATGGTCGTCCGTCTTTGCGCGAAACTGCTCGCGGGCAAGGAAGGTGAGGAAACGGTCAAAATATTTTTTCGCCACGCCTCCCCGTTCCTGAATGGGGCGCACGATGTCGAGGATTTGAGGACGGAGATATTGGTGGTAAAACTTATTGTCGAGACCGCGCTCATTGATATGCTCTTCGGTCAGAAGGCTCAGCACGTCGTCCACATGCCCTTCTCGCAGGGCGCGTTCCAAGGCCATGATGCCGTTGCGCAGCACGATGCTGTCGCTCACCGCCGCGCCCGCCACGCGCTCGTTGAAGAGCATCGGGTAGCGCGTGTAGAGGAGAAATGCCTCCGTGTTGTTCCACGACAGGCGGAAGTTGCGCCGCAGCATCTCGCTATACAGCGTCATCTGCAACTTATGCTCCGCCCTCGGGCGTTGCGGACGGCCGGAAAACTCCTCGGCCTTGCCCGATTTCACTTCCACAAGCAGGCGCATATCTTTGGACATCACGTCGAAGCGTCCGCGCAGCCCCAGTTCGGGACAGAGAAACGAGGCCTCCACCAGCATGTCCTCGCGCCGCTGCCCCGTCTTGTCGGTGCAGAGACGGTTGCCTACGGTGGAGAACACGTTAGAAAACTGCTCTTTAAGGTTTTGGAAATAACCGGGTGCGAGTTCTTTCTCGAGCGCGGCGTAACTGAGTGCCGATTCTGCGAAATGCTGGCTCGCGGCGCGGCGATAGATGCTTTCGAGCCGCGCGGCGTCGTCGGGCGCGCCGTCGTAGCGCAGGGCTTCTGCCATAAACTGGTTCGTGGCATTACCCAAGAGAATGGGCAGCGATACGGGCGGTGGCGCGAAGCGCGATAGCAGGAAGCCCAGCGGCGAGTTGCCGTAGGGGCGCAGGCACGCGGCGAGGGCGGTGACGTCGATGAGATAGTCGGGCTCGAGCACAATCTCCTCGGCGACCAGTTTGCCGTCCGCGCCCTCCCTGATGTCGGAAACGCCCACGAAGTCGCCCTTGCGCACGTGCTGCATCATCGCTTCCGTTTTCGCGCGAAGGCAAACGTTCTGCCCGTCTTCCGTGAGGCACGTCAGGCAGTCGCCCTCTATCTCGGTCACAACGCCGCGCAGGGCGGTGCCGGCGGAGTGGGCAGGGGCAGGGGCGAGTCGGTCGATGCGGAGCAGCGGCAATTCGGGCGGCACGGGCTTGCCCGTCATCTGCTGGGCAAAATGGCAGAGGCAAGCCAAGTCCTCGCGCTCCTCGTCGGGGGTGCGCACTGCTTTGTCGTGCAGCACGCGGTGGGCGAAGTGGCGGAAACTGTCGGCGGCTTTATGGCTGATGCCCCGCTCGCGGCACACGGCGAGCAGCAGCGAGAAGAGGTTGGCATAGTCGCCCGCCAGCTGCTCCGCCTCAGCGTTGCACAACCGTTTCATCACGCCGACCCAGGCGGCGTAGCGCGTCGGTTGTGGTGCGTCGGCATAGGCGCGGGCTATGTGTAAGATTTCAGAGAAAACGGGCATGGGAGGTGGAAAATAGATTGTCAGATGATTTTAAGATAAAAACCGGTAAAAACATCTTGCTTCGTTTGAAGCCCCTTGGGCTACCCGCTGGTCTTAACCTCGAGCCTGCGAGCCTAATCGGCTCGCGCTCGCCCTTAATCCCAGCGTCTGCGGGCGGTGCCCGCCCGCTTCAAACGCCGCAAGGTAAAAACCATTAAAAACCCGTGAGACCTTGACAACATCAATGTTGCACCGATGCATATTTCATTGGTAACGGGTTTTTCCTGGTTTTTCCCTTGTTCTGTGTGGGGCGGGCGGAAACCGACCGCCGCCTTAGCGGAGAGGACGCGAGACGAAAGTCGACAGACTTTCAGGCTCGTGGGCTATCCGATAAGGCAAGCCGGTAGGCCCACACAGAACAAGCTGTTTTTAATGGTTTTTATCTATCAACTCTCGCTATTCCTTTTTCATCAGTTCTTCCGGCGAAAGCACTTTCTCGGGACGGCTGAAACGGTTGGGTTTTCGGGCGGGCTTGTCGGCGGAGGGCAGGGCGGCAGGTGCGGGGGACGCGGAAGAGACAACGCCGCCGTAACTCTGCCAACGGCTCACGACAGACGCTACATAGTTCACCGTTTCCGCGCCGATCATATATCCGTGGCGCACCACGGGGTCGCGGTAAAAGCGCGGTTGGGAAAGGCCGAGCACGTAAGGCGCCACGTTGTCCCACACGGCATCGTTCCGGCCGTGCTTCCGGGCCAGGGCGCGGGCATCGGCAATGTGGCCCGGCCCGGCGTTGTAGCAGGCGAGCGTGAACTTGATGCGCTCCGCCGCGCTCTGTATGTCGGAGAGATTAGCAGCAAGTCTTTTCAGATAGCGTGCGCCGGCGGCGATGTTTTCGTTGGGACTGTAAATCTTGTCCTCGGGCAGTCCCACGCTCTCCGCCGTGGCAGGCATCAGTTGCATCAGTCCGCAGGCCCCCGCCCACGAAACGGCGTTCGCGTCGAACCCCGACTCCTGATAGCATTGCGCGGCAATGAGCCGCCAGTCCCAACCCACGTGGGCGGCAGCCTTTTTGAATTGATCGTCGTAAATGGAAATAATGCCCTTCTCGCGAGAGATGTAAGGCGCTTTCACGTGCCGCTTCACCTGCGTGCGCTTCGCGATTTGATTGTCCGCCTTTTCCTTGATGTCGGGCGCATCGGCGTGGGCAAACCATTCGTTCAAGGATTGCGCCAACTGGTTATTGCTAACCGCCACAGCCCAAGCGGTTTGCGCTTGCTTGTCAGTAACGCCAGCGGCGCGTGCTCCGTGCTTTTCTGAAAGCGTTTTCGGCAACTGCAAGGCCGCGATGTCGGCATCGCCCCTGCGGAGCATTTCGTAGAGCGCGAGGGTGTCTTGCGCCAGTTCCACGCGCAGCCGCAACCCTTCCGCCACGGCGTAGGCCTCGGCATAGGCAAATTGCAGGCCCATGCCGCGCCCTTGGTATTCAAAGTAGGTGTCGGGCCCCGAAATCGTGGCAACAATCAGTTCTCCGCTTTCCTGTATCTCCTCATAGGTATATGGGTCTTCACCCGCTCCGGCGGCGGTGAAAGCCCCCGGCGATTTCGGGGTTTCGGGGCTGCGCTTGCAGGCGGCGGCCAGCAGGAGCGCAACGAGACAAAAGAATATGTTTTTCAAAATCTGCATTATCTTACCGCAAATTTACGATTGTTTACGCAGAAAATGGCGGTTCGGCGCGATTTTATGCAGTGAAGACACGCGTGAAAAGGTATGTGGGCGTAGCATCGCCCGCCCTGATGCAGGTCCATATATATGACTGCCGAAACGCGCACGGAGAAATTTTTTACTAATTAGGAGGAATTTTTTGCCCGCATACAAGAAATTTCTTAATATTGCAGCAGAAAAAGTTTGTTACAAACTTTGTAACACGTATTACAAACTTTGTAACATGTGTTAGAAACTTTGTAACATGCGTTACAAACTTTGTAACAAAAACTTTCTTATAGGAAAGGAAAAAATATCCTGCTGAAAATAAAAATTATCTTGCTGAAAATAAAAATTATCTTGCTGAAAATAAAAAATATCCCGTACCTAATTTTTCAAGTCTTATGATAAACTATGTATTGAAAGAGATGCCCGATCTCCGCAAAACGGGCAAGCGCAATGTGTTCCCCAAGGTAAAAGTGCACCACACGGTAGGCACGGAGGAATTTCTCAAAGTTATGGCTACTTATCACCACACAAACCGCCCCAATGAACTGCGGGCGATGGTGGAAGCCATGAAAGAAACGATTGCCGACCTGCTTGCCGACGGCCACAACGTGAACATCGAAGGACTCGGCACGTTCTCGCTCTCGCTGGAATTTAAGGACGAAAAATCCAAAGAACTGCAAGAGGGCGACGATATGCTTTATCGTAAAGTACAGGCTAAGGATGTGAATTTCAGAGCGTCGCGTCAGTTGGTAGGTACCGTGGACCGTGCAACTGAATACGTGCGCGACGAAGAGGAGCGCGTGGTGAAAATCGCTAAATCACCCTACACGAAGGAGGAGCGCATTGCCCGCGCCGTGGCGTTCATTAAGGAAAAGGGTCAGATGCGTCTTCCCGATTACTGCGCCCTGAACGAGTTGGACAAATGTACCGCCAGCAAGGAACTGCAAGCAGTGGCCGACGATCCCGCCCAGCAGATTACAACGCAGGGCAAGGGCACGCATAAATTCTGGGTGCTGAAATAGAAAAATCTCTGCAATTTATACACCCGTAATCAATGTGGCAAGATGATTTGGGCGGGCTGAAAGCCCAATTGTTGCCCATAGCCCAGGGCAGCGCCCTGGGGAAATGCACGTCGCGATAAATACATTCGGCATTTTTGTGCCGATGGCGCAAAAATGCTACGCGCGTCAAGCGCGTAACCCGCAATGCCACGGGGCGTTGCCCCTCATAAAGCAGGCTGCTCTTACAGAGCGAGACACTTTAATCAATGCGTTATCGTTTACCCCCGGGCGTTGCCCGGGGCTATGGGCAACAACTGGGCTTTCAGCCCGCCACAATATTCCCCCGATGCTTACCCTTCAATAAAATGTTCCGCAAAACTCTTATTTTCTCGCTTTTCGTCTTCCTCGTCTCCTTCTCCGCCTCGGCACAATCCCGGGACATCTTGAAAGAGGGTGCAACTCTTGGCGGAAAAGGCGCCGCAGGGTGGGGAAGTGCTCTATTATGCCCGTAAGTTTCTGGGCGTTCCCTACGTTGCGGCGACGCTGGAACGGAGCAAGCAGGAGCGGCTGATAATCAACTTGAAAGAACTTGACTGCTCCACGCTCGCCGAAACCGTCCTCGCACTCGCCACCACCAAGCGGGCAGGCGGCACGCGCTTTGAAGACTATTGCCGCACGCTCATGCTCTTCCGCTACCGCGGCGGCAGGCCCGATGGCTACGTCTCGCGCCTGCACTACTTCACGTGGTGGGCGAATAGCGCGGTGAAAAACGGGCTTTTGCAGCACGTGGACGGGCAGCGCAAGTATTTCTCCAAGCAACTCGTGCCCAACGTTTATTATATGAGCGCGAACGCAGACAAATACCCGCTGCTGAAAGGCCGCCCGGCGCGGACAGACAGCATTGCGCGCCTTGAAAAGGCCGAGAACGGCAAGCCGCTCGGCTACTACATACCGCAAGAAAATACTGGCTTGGGACGCAATGCCCTTCCAGAGGTGCGCGACGGCGATTTGATAGGCATCGTGACGAACAAGAAGGGCCTCGACTGCTCCCACCTCGGTTTCGCGGTGTGGGGAAAGGACGGCAAACTGCATCTGCTCAACGCCTCGTCCATTCACAAGAAGGTGGTGGAAGAGCCAAAGACGCTGCGGCAGTATCTCTCCGAACACCCTTCTTCGATCGGCATCATCGTTTACAGACTGACTGATAACCCACTTAAAACCAATAGAAAGAATATGACAAAAGTGTATGTGATGAGCACCTGCCCCGACTGCGCGGCGGTGAAAGAACTAGCCAAAGAAGACAGCCGCTTTGAACTGATTGACCTCGGCGAACACGTGCGCAACTTGAAAGCATTCCTGCGCCTGCGCGACACGCACCCTGCTTTCGAGAAGGTGAAGGCGCGCGGCAGCATCGGCATTCCCTGCTTCCTTTCAGAAGATGGCAGCGTGTCGTTCTCGCTCGAAGATTATTTTGAAAAACACCCCGATGCAGAACCCTCGGGCGAGGCATGCAGCCTCGACGGCAAAGGGTGCTGAGAAACGGCATCACGAAATAAAAGCCGCAACGTTCTTCGGAGCGTTGCGGCTTTGCTTGTAATGTGAATGTCGGTTGTTTGAATAAATTCGGATACTTGGGGTGCGCTATTGCATGTCGCGCTCCTCTACCATGTCGATTTCTTCGCCTTTCGCGTTATAAAACACGTATTGCAAGTACGAAAGGCTTTGGTTGGGCACAATCTTGAAGCCGAGGCCGTATTTCATCTGCCACTTGCGCTTGAGCGACCATACGCCCTGGTTGATGTAGGCTGCCACGAAGGGGTGCACGTGCAGTTTGAACTTCTTGATGCCGAGATGGTCCACGAGCGTGGCAATTTTGCTTTCCAACGCGTCGGTGAAGAGCAGGCTGGAACGTATGTGCCCCGTGCCGCCGCACGTGGGGCAACTCTCTTCGACTTTCACGTCCATGGCAGGACGGACGCGCTGGCGCGTGATTTGCATCAGGCCGAACTTGGAAAGCGGCAAGATGTTGTGGCGCGCGCGGTCGCTCTTCATGTTCTCGACCATGCGCTCATAGAGCTTTTGCCTGTTTTCAGGCAAATTCATGTCGATAAAGTCTACCACGATGATGCCGCCCATATCGCGCAGGCGGAGTTGTCGCGCCAATTCGTCGGCCGCGCCGAGATTTACGTCGAGCGCGTTGGCTTCCTGTCCGTCGGGCGACTTGGAGCGGTTGCCGCTGTTGATGTCCACCACGTGCAGGGCTTCGGTGTGCTCGATAATCATGTACGCCCCGTGCTTATAAGTAACCGTTCGGCCGAAAGAAGTCTTGATTTGCTTGGTTACGGAGAAATTGTCAAAGATAGGGACGTTGCCGTTGTAGAGCTTGACGATGTTTTTACATTCCGGCGCGATGAGCGTCACGTAGTCGCTTACCTCTTTGAAGACGCGCTCGTCATTTACGTAAATGTTCTCGTAAGAAGGATTGAAAAGGTCGCGCAGGAGAGCTACGGTGCGGCTCGTTTCTTCGTAGACGAGGAGCGGCAGTTTGCTTTGCTGTTGGCGTGCCTCCTGTATGCGTGCCACGGCATCATTCCAACGCCCCACGAGAATACGCAGTTCCGTGTCGAGTTCGGCCACGCGCTTGCCTTCGGCCACGGTGCGTATAATCACGCCGAATCCCTTGGGCTTGATGCTCTGCACGAGCTGCTTGAGGCGTGCGCGCTCGGCGCCGCTCTTGATTTTGGTGGAGACTGAAATCTTTTCGCCGAAGGGAATAAGTACGAGGTAGCGGCCGGCAAATGATATCTCGGCCGTGAGGCGCGGCCCCTTGGTGTTGATCGGCTCTTTGACGATTTGCACAAGGATTTCCTGTCCTTGTTTCAGTGTGTTCTGTATGCTTCCTTCCTTCTCGGGTGCTGGTTGTCCGCAGGCTTTGGTCATGGCGATGTTGCGCTTGCCGTCGCCGAGGAGCGAGAGATATTTCTCGAAAGAATTAAATTGCGCCCCGAGGTCAAGGTAATGCAGGAAAGCATCGCGTTCGTATCCGACACTCACAAAACAAGCGTTGAGCCCGGGCATAAGCTTACGGACTTTGGCCAGATAGACGTTGCCCACCGAAAATTGCTCCGTGCGCCCTTCCTTTTGGTACTCCACGAGGCGCTTGTCCTCGAGCAGGGCGATGGAGATGTCCTTCGGCTGCACATCTACAATCAGTTCGCTTGTCATAAATTAGTAATTAATAGTGAGTGAGATTATAAAAATTGTGCCAATATGTCTGATGTGCACAGGGTGCATATAAACATATCGGCACATTGAGATGAGAAATCCGCTTAGAAAGCAGGATTTATGTAAGTTCGTTTGCCTTACTTGCTCTTATGACGGTTCTTTCTCAGTCTTTTTTTACGCTTGTGCGTAGACATCTTATGTCTTTTCTTTTTCTTACCGTTGGGCATAGTTGTAAGTATTAAATGGGTTTGAGAATAAATGCGTTAGTCTTTGATGGACTGCAAGAAAACCTTGGCGGGCTTGAAGGCCGGAATGTGGTGCTCGGGGATGATGATCGTGGTTTTCTTGGAAATGTTGCGAGCCGTCTTGGTTGCGCGCTTTTTGAGGATGAAACTGCCAAAGCCTCTTAGGAAAACTTCGTTGCCGCCGGCAAGCGAATCTTTTACTGTTTCCATAAATGCCTCGACAGTGGCAAGCACGGTAGCTTTTTCGATACCCGTCTTCTGGGAAATCTCGTTTACGATATCTGCTTTTGTCATGTGTTTATGTAGAATTGTTTATAGATTAGTAGACGAGTTTACAAGTAAACGAGTAGACGAGACAGAGAAGTCTTGTTATATAATATATTTATATGAGTAACTTGTCTTGTTTACTTGTTTACTCGTTTACTTGTTTACTAAAAGGTTTGTATTTTTTGATGTCTTTCTTAAAGCGGTTGCAAAGTTATTATTTTCAAATGGTTTGAAGAAACGTTTGCGCACTTTTTTGGTGCTTCTCTGCTAAGAAAGTGATGAAATCGCGGCTCAATGCACGGGAATTTTCTCGATGCGGCGAATGTGCCTGCCACCCTCGAAGGGTGTGTTGAGGAACTGGTTCATGATTTCGCGTGCCGTGTCGCAAGAAATGTAGCGGCCGGGCATCACGAGCACGTTGGCGTCGTTGTGCATGCGCGTCATCTTGGCAATTTCGGGTACCCACACGAGGGCGGCGCGTATGTGCTGGTGCTTGTTGAGCGTCATGGAGATGCCTTCGCCGCTGCCGCAGATGGCGATGCCGCGTTCCACTTCGCCCGTTTCCATACCCTTAGCGAGGGCGTGGGCAAAGTCGGGATAGTCGCAGCTTTCAGCGGTGTAAGTGCCGTAGTCCTTGTAAGTGATGCCCTGCTCTTCGAGGTACTGCTTGACGTATTGCTTGAGTTCATAGCCGGCGTGGTCGCTGGCAAGTCCTATCATTGCTTCCATAATGTTTAGGGATTAGGAATTATGTCCTTACTTTAAGAACGCCAGAACTTCCTTGCGGATATTCTCTGCCGTGTAACCGAGTTTTTCGTCCAGCACCTTGTAAGGCGCGCTGAAGCCGAAGCTGTCGAGGCCGTAAACGCGGCCGTGTGCGCCCACAAGTCCTTCAAAGATGACGGGCAAGCCGGCTGTGAGGGCGAAGATGCGGGCGTCGGCGGGCAGCACTTGCTCTTGGTATGCCTTGTCTTGGCGGCGGAACAGCCCGTCGCTCGGGCAGCTCACCACGCGGCTCTTTACGCCGTCGGCTTTCAGGAGTTCGGCGGTGTCGATGAGCGTGCTCACTTCCGAGCCGCTGGCCAGGAGGATAACGTCGAAGTTTTCAGCGTCCTCTACGATATAGGCACCCTTGCGAGCCTGCGAGTAATCCACGTGGCCGGGCAGTGACTTCACGTTTTGGCGGCTGAAAATGAGCGCGGTGGGCGTGTCCATGTTTTCCATAGCCATACGCCAGCATTCCGTCACTGCATTTACGTCGCAGGGACGCAGCACGCGCACGCTGTCGCGACCGCTGTGGTTTTTGAGTTTCTCCATCAGGCGGATTTGAGCCTCTTGTTCAACTGGCTCATGCGTAGGTCCGTCTTCGCCGACGCGGAAGGCGTCGTGCGTCCAAACGAACTTGACGGGCAGTTCCATAAGCGCGGCCATTCGGATGGCGGGCTTCATGTAGTCTGAGAAGACGAAGAAGGTGCCCATCGCCGTGATGATGCCGCCGTGGAGCGTCATGCCGATGCAGACGCAGGCCATCGTGAGTTCCGAAACGCCGGCTTGGAGGAAGCCGCCGCCGAAGTTGGTGCGCGAGATTTCCGTAGTGTGTTTCAGGAAGCCGTCCGTCTTGTCGGAGTTGCAGAGGTCGGCAGAGGAGACAATCATATTGGGCACATATTCCGAGAGCAGCGCGAGGCAGGCGGCAGAGCCGTTACGCGTGGGCTGGTCGGGCTTTTGCTCGATGGTGTCCCAGGGGATTTCGGGCAGGCGGTTGTGCATCCAGTCGTCGAGGCGGGCTGCCTTTTCGGGGTTGGCGTCTGCCCAAGCCTGCTCTTCGGCGTGGCGTTCCTTAGCCCAGGCGCGGAGTTCCGCCTTGCGTTCTTCGTACATCTTGCTCACTTCGGGCCACACGACGAAGGGATTTTCGGGGTCGCCGCCGAGGTTTTTAATCGTATTCACGTAAGCGTCGCCGCCGAGGGGTGCGCCGTGCGTCTTGCAGTTGCGCTCATAGCTTGTGCCGTCGGCTTTGCGTGCGCCCTTGCCCATCACGCAGTGTCCGATGATGAGGGTGGGGCGGTTCTCCTCCGTGTTGGCGGCTTTGAGGGCTGCGCGGATTTGTTCGGGGTCGTTGCCGTCGATTTCCAGCACGTTCCAGTTCCATGCGCGGTATTTCGCGCCCGTGTCTTCGGAGATAACGGTTGCCGTTTCGGTGGAAAGTTGTATTTCGTTGGCGTCGAAGAACATGATGAGGTTGTTCAGGCCGAGGTGTCCCGCGATGCGTCCGGCACCCTGCGAGATTTCCTCCTGCACGCCGCCGTCGGAGATGTAGGCATAGATGCGTTCGCGCTCAAAGCCGGGGTTGCCCGTGCGGGCGTAAAGGGCTTTGGCAGCGATGGCCGCGCCCACGGCGTAGGTGTGCCCTTGTCCCAGCGGGCCGCTGGTATTCTCGATGCCGCGCTCGGGGCATACTTCCGGGTGTCCCGGCGTGCAAGAGCCCCATTGGCGGAAGTTTTTCAAGTCGTCTATGGTGTAGTTCCCGATAAGTGCCAGTTGCGAATAAAGCATCGGCGACATGTGGCCGGGATCCAAGAAGAAACGGTCGCGACAAGCCCATGTGGGACAATCCGGGTCGAAGTTAAGGAACTCTGAATAGAGCACATTGATAAAGTCTGCCCCGCCCATTGCTCCGCCGGGGTGTCCGGATTTGGCGCGTTCTACCATACTTGCCGCCAATATGCGGATATTGTCGGCTGCAAGGTTCATTAATTCTTTGGAGTGTTCCATTTCTGATTTGTGGTGCTTGGGTGTTATATATATAATATTGTATAGGACGCGCAAAAACCTGCGCGCCGCTCATTTGTCTGCAAAGTTACATCTTTTTAACTGAATTTGCTTATAAGATACTTTATAATTTGCCGAGATATTGCGAATAAAAAGGCAGGGAAAGGGATTTAGCGAAAGAGGGGATATAAAAAAAGCAACAGCCTGCGCGGCTATTGCTTCCATTCGGGGTGAAAAACGTAGGTGCGCCCTTCTTCCATCGTCACTGCCTCGCCGCGCACGATATGCGAAACGTCTGAAACGTCGGCAATCGCGCCGTCGGGCATCTGCACCTTGATGCCTTCGGCATTTGCAGAGTACATCTCTTTCGACACGAAGCGGCGGCGCACGAAATAGCGCGTTGCTTCCAGCGGTATGTGCAATTGCGCGGCCACTCGCTCGCGGCAGTCGTCCAAAGCCTCGCCAGAGACGTTCCCCTCGAATATATCGGCCTTGAACAGGCGGCGGTTCACGAAGCCGCCGGCAAGGGCGGAGAGTACTGCATCTTCCGAATGCTGCCACACGCCGAGGGCGCAGAGAATGTCGCTGTCGTTTAAGTTTAGGAAATGATTGATGCACTCCTCATCTTCCTCAAAATGCGATGTTTGTACCTCCGAGCGTAAGAAATACTCTAACTGCGGAGAGGCAAACAATTGCACGCCTCCGCGCGTCAGTTCCTTAGCCCTTTCGAGCGCGGCGCGGAGCATTTCTTCAGCCGCCACGGCCGTTTTGTGGAGATATACCTGCCAATACATCAGCCGTCGCGCCATGAGGTAGTTTTCTACCGAATACAGGCCCTTGCCCTCCACCACGAGGCGGTCGTCTGCCACCGAGAGCATCTTTATCAGCCGCGCCGCGCCGATGTTGCCCTCGCGCACGCCGGTATAAAAGCTGTCGCGGCAGAGGTAGTCGAGCCGGTCGGTGTCGAGCTGGCTGCAAATGAGTTGGTGCAAGAAGTGTTTGGGGTATTCGTCGGAGTAAATCTGAATGGCCATGCCCAGCGCACCGCCAAACTCGCGGTTGAGCCGGCGCATCAGGGCGCGTGTGATTTCTTCGTGCGAGAGGTGCTCGATGAGCGTGTGTTCCAGCACGTGCGAAAACGGCCCGTGCCCGATGTCGTGCAGGAGAATGGCAATTTCCGCGCCCTCTTCCTCAACGTCGAACACAAACACGCCTTTTTCTTTCAGGGCGCGGAATGCCTCGCGCATCAGATGGTAAGCCCCGAGCGAGTGTGCCCAGCGCGTATGCGTTGCGCCGGGATATACCAACGCCGACATGCCCAGCTGCCTTATGCGCGAGAGCCTTTGGAACGCCGGGTGGTTGATGAGTTCGCAGAGCAACCCGCGCGGCACGCTTACGAAACCATAGACAGGGTCGTTGACTACAAATTGTGACATGCAAATTCGCTTTTATCCAATATTATAGGTGCAAAATTAGGCATTTCAAAGCGTTCGCAGCGTGGAAAGGGGCAGATAATAGCATGAAAGCAGGATAAATACAGGATAAGCGATGAATCTGTTCAAAAGTGCTAATATTTTTTTGTGCCCCTGAAAGGGACCTATAAATCAGCGTAGGGGCTTGCCCCTACGTAGGGCGTTACAAGTGAAATTGCCCCTGTAAGGGGCTTATAATTAAATGATAACTCTCTAAGAGTAATAATTATAAGTCCCTTACAGGGGCATCAAAATAATCGCCTTTCCACAGGGGCAAGCCCCTGTGCTATTTTATAATGCCCTTTCAGGGCAATGTCGGCTACACTCGGAAATACGAGTAAACTCTATAGTGCTCGCTTGTACGACATTTTAGGGCTGCCTGCTCGTTTTAACACTGTTCTATTATATAATGTGTGTTAGAAATTCGGTGCATCTACGTCCCACCAGAGGCGCGTGGCCTGCTTGTCGGGACCGCCGAGGGCGGGAATCCCCGTGTTGTTGATGTCCCGCAACTCAAAGGGGTCGGTGCTCTGCCAAGGAATGCGGCGGATTAGTTCGCCCTGAGGGATAGAGCCGTCGCCGTCGTTCGTGTTGAGCACGGGGAAGCACTTGGGATAGCCCGTGCGGCGCAGTTCCGTCCAAGCCTCCGTGGAGAGGGGGAAGAGGGCGATGTACTTCTGCGTGATGATCTTTTCGAGCTTCGTTTCCTTCGAGTCGGCTTCGTTCCATTTCACGCCGATTTTGGTAACGCTCGGCCAGTCTTCGCCGTCGCCCATGGGGTCAGATTGCACGTAGGCGACAGGCTGCTCGCGCTGCATATAGGCATCGACGAGGTCGTTGTATTCATCTACGTACCAAGGTTCGTCGAGGTAAGCGTTGCGAATACCGCGCTCGTAGAAGAACTGGGCAGAACCGCCCATGTTCCAGCCGCGCAATGCGCCTTCGGCACGCAGGAAGTCCACCTCGGCAAACTTAACAAGGTAAAGTGGAGCATCCTGCAAACAGTTGCGGTCAAGTCCCGAGTAGGCGATGCGCTGGTTCTGACCGTAGCTTTGGCCATCGCCGACCAGCGTGCCGCTGCGAATGCCGACAATCTTGGTATTGGCGGGCAGCACTTCGCCAGTCCTGACATTGGTAATCTCGTTGGAGTTCTTCTTGATCAAGTACTTCGTATAAGGGTGGTCAAGGCTCATAAGTAGGCTTTCGAACGAAGCCGAGATGCGGGAGTCGCCCCAAAAGTCGATAATGGTAACCATCGGGTGCGAGAAGCCGGTGAGTACGGGGAACAAGCCGGACTGTTCGTCAATGGACTCTACGACACCGTCGCGCACGGCTTCTTCTGCCCATTTCTGTGCAAGGGCAGGGTCTCTCTTGACGATGTGCATTGCCATGCGGAGCTTCAAGGAGTTGGCCAGCTTGATGTAAGTGGTCATGCCCGTATAGCCGCTAAGCAGGTCGCGGTTCGTTTCGTTGAACGACATCAGAATATCCCCGATTCTCGCTTTATACCAGTTTGGGCGGGTTTCGTGGTAGCGCAGGCAGGCCACGATGGTGTCGAGATTCTGCACGATGCCCTTGTAAATTACTTCAACGGTATTGTATACAGAAGGATTTTCAATGTTCTTCTTATTTTCAAAGTAAGTGAACGGACCGGAGAGGTCGGCCATTTCCTGTGCTGAGATGCAATAGTAAAGCAAGTTAATGGCCTTGACTTCGGGAATGCTGTCGATGCGCGGGTGGTTGAGCACGGGAATCAAGTCATTTTTAACCATGGAGTAGCTGCCGCGCGGGTCACCGTTAAAGTCGTTCGAGTTGCTGTAAGTAGAAGTCCACGTGCCGTACACGAAGTCGCGGTGCGTAATGGTCATGTAATTGGCGTAGCAGTCGGGGCCGAGACCGTATTGGCGCTCATATGCATGTGCGCCGGGCACATCGCCGTTTTTGCCGCCGCGCAGGCAGTACTGCGCCGTTTTACCTGCTCCGAGGTAGGGGTATACTTCTTTGTATGCAGCCTCAAAGTTCTCCTGAGTGGGCTGAATGCGATATTTAATGGTGTCTAAGGAACAGTATTGAACCTGTTCGGCGGGGTATTCCTGCTGCTCCTCTTCATTGGTTTCCCCAGGTTGCGTTTGGCCTCCGTTTTCAATAGTATCTTCTAATTCTACCTTGTCTGTGCTGCAAGCAGCGATGCAAAAAGCAAAAAGGAGAATAAATAAAAATTGCAGCGAGTGTTTAATCATGGTTTGAAATTGCATAATTGTTGCTTGTGATAGATAAAAGATTAGTATAAAGGTGAATAGTATTTCTTTTTACAAAAAGCGCAAAATTTGCGCATGATTTCTGCAAAGGTAATTACCTTCCCTGATATTTTGCAAGTAAAGCCTAAATTATTTTTCTCCTTCCTTAATATAAATACTCCTTTGGCGGATTTGGGAAATATTATGATAAAGGTATTTAAGGACGTTCTAAAACCCGTAAGGGTTCATGGCCTTGTAGCGGTCGTTCATGCGGTTTTCCACGTTGGTGTATTCGCCGTCGGGCACGGCGGCTGCTTCGGGCGCGAGTTCCAGCGACTTTTTGAGGTCGTCGGCCGCGCCGGCTTCGTCGTGCAGGGCGTGGCGCACGCCGCCGCGACTGCGGTAAGCCTCGGCAAAGTCGGGCATGAGGTCGATGGCCTCGTCGTAGAGCGCAAGAGCCTTGTCGCGCTGCGCGGTGGCTTCGTAGATACTGCCCAAGAGCAGCACGGCGTCGCGGTCGAAAGGATTGAGCGAGCGCAGTTGCTGGAGCAGGCGGGCGGCTTCTTGCAACTCGTCCTCTTGCCCCTTGGCAGTTAGCAGGCGGGCGGTGCGCAGGAGGTAGGTTTCGTTTTCAGCGTCGTCGGCCAACAAGGCACGCATATCGTCGAGCGCCTCCGTCGTCTGCCCCATGCTTTGCAGCACGTCGGCGCGCAGCAGGCGGGCTGCGGCGTAGTCGGGGCGCAGATTGAGGGCTTGCGTGAGGTGGGCCACCGCCCAAATGTCCTCTCCAAGGCCGTGCTCCGCCTCTGCGGCGAAATAGAGCACGCGCGGGTCGTCGGCGCGGGCGGCAAGCAGGGCGGCGGCGCGCTCTTTCAACTCGCCGAACTCTTGAAGTTCGCCCAGCGTTTGCAGCAGCATGAGTTGCAGGTCGTGGTTGCACGGCTCGTCGTCGGCAAGCGCTTTGAGCAAGGGCAGGGCTTCGGCATACTGCCCCATGCGCAGGTGCGCCTCAGCCTTGAAAGCCTGCGTGCGGCGGTCGCCGGGCGTGATGTTCAACGCCTCTTCAAAACATTTGAGGGCAAAAGGCACTTCGCCCATCTGCATGGCACGCACGCCGTCGTCGCGCAGCGTTTCAAAGTTGCGGCGTGCGGCGGCTTGGGCCTCCTCTTCGGGCGAAAGGTTTTCGGGCGTGCCGAAAAGTTTTTTCAAGAAAGACATATATATAATATTGTGTATTGGTTTTGCGTTTGCAATATTACTAAAAAAGCAGGGAAAAGGCGGCGTTGAAGGTAGATTTTGCGCGATTTGCTGCGCATAAAAAGGCGTTTTTTTGCTTGCAAAACGAGAAATGATTACTTTTGCATCATATTCTGACCAACAAACCCAATAATACAATGAAAGCATTAGTAAAGAAAGAACCGATGAAGGGCATCTGGATGCAAGATGTGCCCGTGCCCGAAGTGGGCGTGAACGATGTCCTCATCAAAATCAAAAAAACGGCTATTTGCGGCACCGACCTCCATATTTATAAGTGGGACGAATGGAGCCAGAAGACCATCAAAACGCCCATGACCATCGGCCACGAATATGTGGGCGTGGTGGAGAAAATCGGCGCAGGCGTGCGCAACATCAAGGTGGGCGACCGCGTGACGGGCGAGGGACACATCGCCTGCGGCCACTGCCGCAACTGCCGCCGCGGCTTGCAGCACATTTGCGAGAACAGCATCGGCGTGGGCGTTAACCGCGACGGCGCGTTTGCCGAATACCTCTGCATTCCCGAGAGCAACGTCGTGAAGCTCGACCCGCGCATCAGCGACGACATGGCTGCCATTATGGATCCCTTCGGCAACGCCACGCACACCGCCCTCTCGTTCCCCCTCCTCGGCGAGGATGTGCTCATCACGGGCGCAGGCCTGATCGGCACGATGGCCACGGGCATCGCCAAGTTTGCCGGCGCGAAGAACATCGTCGTGACCGACCTCAGCGAGTATCGCCTCGAAATAGCCAAGAAGATGGGCGCAACGCTCACGGTGAACGCCACGAAGGGCGAGACCGTTGCCGGCGCCATGGAGCAGCTCGGTATCCGCGGCTTCGACGTGGGTCTTGAAATGTCGGGCGCGCCCGTTGCTTTCCGCGATATGGTGGCCCACATGTACAACGGCTCTAAGATTGCGCAGCTTGGCATATTGCCGCCCACCACGACCGTGGATTGGAGCGAAATCATCTTCAAGGCCCTCACCATCAAGGGCATTTACGGCCGCGAGATGTGGGAAACCTGGTACAAGATGGAGCAGATGCTCCTCTGGAAAGCGGACAGTGCGGCAAGGTAATCCTCGAATGGGAATAAGATTTTTGGCAATATAATAATAACGATACGGCAACGCCGGCGTACCCGATTGGGTGCGCCGGCGTTTGTTTGTCTACTTGTCCCCAGGGTGTTGCCCTGGGCTAGGCGCAACAATTGGGCTTACAGCCCGCCCCAACTTGTCTACTCGTCTACTCGTCTACTTGTTTACTTGTTTACTTGTCTACTCGTCTACTCGTCTACTAAAAGATTGCTGGCCGCCACGTAGCCCATGGTCCAGGCAGCTTGCAGGTTGAAACCGCCTGTCACGGCGTCCACGTCGAGCACTTCGCCCGCGAAGAACAGGCGGGGATGGCGGCGGCATTCGAGCGTTGAGGGATTGATTTCGGAGAGTGCCACGCCGCCGCAGGTCACAAATTCCTCTTTGTGGCGGTTGCGCCCCGCGATGGGCAGCAGATGGTTGGTGCAGCCCGCCGCCAGCCGCCGAAAGTCCTTTGTACCCACGCTTGCCCACTTCTGTTCCGCCGGCAGGCGCAGGCTTTCCAGCAGGTAGAGCCACAGGCGTTTGCCTAATTGGCGGGGAAAGGCCGAGGTGAGTTGCTTCTGCGGGTTTTCTTCCTTGATTCCTTTCAACAAGTCCAAGGCTTCCGCCTCGTTCATGTCGCCCAGCCAGTTCAGAGCCAGCGTGGCGCGGTAGTTGCATTCAGCCAAGTGCCGCGCCGCGTGGGAGGAGAGTTTGAGAATGGCAGGTCCGCTTACGCCCCAGTGCGTGATGAGCAGAGGCCCGTCGGTCTTGAATTTAGTGCCGGCGAGGCGTGCCGTGACGTTGGCAACGACAATGCCCATCAGGTTTTTGAGCGGGTGCGCTTCGAGCGAGAAACTGAACAGCGACGGCACGGGCGGCACCGTTTTCAGCTGCAAAGGATTGAGAAACGCCGCGCCGTCCGCTCTCGGGCTGCCGCCCGTCGTGACGATAACCGCGTCGGAAGAGACACAGCCTCCGCCCGCGAAACTTATCTTGTAACCGCCGCCCTCCCGCGGCTCGATGCTTTCCGCGCGGGAACTTGTTTTAATGGCGATGCCGTGCCGCTTCATCAGCCGCAGCAGCGTGCCGACGATGTCCTGCGCGTCTTGCGAACGGGGAAACACGCACTGGTCGTCCTGCACCGTGAGCGGCACGCCCTCCGCCTCAAACCAGCGCATCGTGTCGCGGTGGTCGAACGTGTGGAACAGGCGTTTCATCAGCCTCGCGCCGCGCGGGTACACCGTTTCGAGGCTGCGCACCTCCTGGAAAGAGTTGGTGAGGTTGCAGCGGCCGCCGCCCGTTATCGCCACCTTTGCCAGTGGGCGGTTGAGGCTTTCGTACACGCAGATGTCTGCCTGAGGCATTCGCCGCGCCGCCTCTATGGCCGCGAAGCAGCCCGCCGCGCCTGCGCCGATAATGGAAATGGTCATGAGAGTGGATATATGTTGTTTACTAAAAATCGTTCATTTATTAGTATACGAGACATATTTCTTTATTGCGCAAAATTACGTCTTTCCCCGCTTATCTGCCGCATAAATAAAATATCTGCATCATTTTTGCTTGAAATGATGCAGATATTTCGGGTGTATTGCATTACGCCCCTGCTTTCGCGTAAATATTTATCCGTAAATCACCTTGCCGTTTTCGTCTTCGTACGGCGCGAGGTCTTTGGCGTACTGGTTCATGGCGCGGAGGCTCATGCCCATCGACGAGAAGCCGCCGTCGTGGAAGAGGTTTTGCATCGTCACCTTGCGCGTGAAGTCGGAGAACATCATCACGCAGTAGTCGGCGCATTCCTCTGCCGAGGCGTTGCCGAGGGGCGACATCTTGTTGGCGAAGTCCATGAGGTTGTCCATGTCCTTGATGCCCTTACCGGCCGTGGTGGGCGTGGGCGACTGCGAGATCGTGTTGATGCGTACGTTCTTCTCGCGGCCGTAGATGTAGCCGAAGGAGCGGGCGATGCTTTCGAGCATGCTCTTTGCGTCGGCCATGTCGTTGTAGCCGAAGAACGTGCGCTGCGAAGCCACGTAAGTCAGGGCAACTACCGAGCCGTATTCAGCAATAGCGTCCTGCTTCTTAGCCACCTGCAGCATCTTGTGGAAGGAGATGGCGGAGATGTCGAGCGTCTTATTGAGCATGTTATAGTCGAGGTCGTCGTAGGTGCGGTGCTTACGCACGTTGGGGCTCATGCCGATAGAGTGGAGCACGAAGTCCACGGGGCCGCCGAGCACTTCGACAGACTCTTTGAATACCTTTTCGAGGTCCTCCACGCTGGTGGCGTCGGCGGGGATAATCGTTGCGTTGAGCTGTTCTGCGAGTTTGTCGAGCGTTCCCATACGGAGCGCCATGGGCGTATTGCTGAGCGTAATCGTTGCGCCTTCTTCAACGGCCTTGACAGCCACTTTCCATGCAATGGATTCTTCGTTGAGCGCGCCGAAGATAATGCCGCGCTTGCCTTTCAAAAGATTGTGTGTCATGTTTCCTAAATCTTATTACCTTGAAATTTTGCGCAAAATTACGCATTTTGTGCAATATGGGCAAGTCTTTGCGCAGATAATTGGGGTTTTGTGGATTATTAGGGGAATAATGTACTTCTATCTTGAAAGTTCAGGTGTGTTTTTAGATAAAAATTGCTTCAATTGTGTGTGAAATAATGATTTTATGCCATCTTCTCAATAAAAATGTGTACTTTCGCAAAGTAATGTAATAGTATAAGCTCGAAAACTCTCACAAGAAGTATTGCAGACATACATGAGTATTTTAAAATGAATAGAGGTTCAGAATGGTGAATATGGGATTTGCATTT
>SFPF01000101.1 GCA_004552155.1 Bacteroidales bacterium | reverse complement strand
GGGGCGAAATGCCTTATGGCAGGCTACGACCACCGTTTCGGCAGCGACCGCGAAGCAGGTTTTGCGCAATATGCCGCCACCGGGCGCAGGCTCGGCATGGACGTGCTGCGCGCGCCCGCTTTCTCCACGGCGGACCTCACAGTGAGCAGTTCTGCCGCGCGGCGTATGCTTGCGGCGGGCAACGTGGCAGGGGCTTACGAATGCCTCGGCCGCTACTACCGCCTCACGGGTACGGTGGCACGTGGGGCGCGAAGTGGGTTTCCCTACGGCTAATCTCGCGCCGGACAGTGCTGAGAAAATCGTTCCCGGGCGCGGCGTTTATGCCATTCGCGCCTACGTGGACGGCTTTGCCTACGAAGGCATGCTCAACATCGGCCGCCGCCCCACCCTCAACGACGGGCGCGGACAGACCATCGAGGCACATCTCTTCGAGTACGACGGCACGCCGCTCTACGGGCGCAGGCTGACGCTGGAATTTGTGGCCCGCGTGCGCGACGAGCAGCAATTTGCCTCACTCGACGAACTTCGGGCGCAACTTAAAAAGGATGCCGAAACGGTACGCGGCATCTTTGCGAAATAAATGTAGTAGACAAACGCATTGATTAAACCTACTCGTGAGATCGTTATCGCAAATCCAACTAAGTTGATTTATTAAAACAACGCATCAAACAAGAAAGCCCCTATCACTATGCTCAACTCCGGCCTCGTATTGGCAATCTATTTTGTAGCACAAATACTGGCAGCCTGCGCCGTAATGTTATATCAATATCTCACGCTGGGAACGATACCCGGCGAGATTGATGCGCCCCTTTACGGCACGGCGCTGTTATGCCTCAACCTTGTGCTCGTGGCAGTGCTGCCCCTCACGCGGCTGGTGCGCAAGCCGAAAGCGTGGCTGGGCGCTGCAAAGGAGTGCAAGGGCAACATGAAGTACGGCTTCGGCGTGGAATTGGCGGCTGCCGTCATGGCGGGCCTGCTGCTCTCGCTCGCCGGTTCGTGGTTCTTGGAATATATCGGTGCAGACGACGGCGGCACGACAGAGATGTTCCGCCAAATGCTGCCCTATCCGCTCTGCCTCATCGGCCTTTGCCTCATCGGTCCGCTCGCCGAGGAACTCGTGTTTCGCGAGGGCTTTATCAGCAACGTCGTAAAGTCGGGCCGCTCTTACAGCGGGGCGGCCGTAGCAAGCGCATTTTTCTTCGCCCTTGCTCACGGCAACGTGATGCAGGGCGGCGTGGCGTTCGTGATGGGCATGTACCTCGCGTGGCTCTACCGCCGCACAGGCGACCTGCGGCTCTGCTTACCCGTACACATCGCCAACAACACGCTCGCTGTAATCTTGTTGTATTTTGAATAAACAAACATGAAAATTGGCACTATCGACCTCGGGCAGCGTCCCGTGCTGCTTGCCCCGATGGAGGACGTTACCGACATCGGCTTCCGCTTGCTGTGCCGCCGCCTCGGCGCATCGATGGTCTATTCGGAGTTCGTGGCAGCCGACGCCCTCGTGCGCTACGTGAACAAAAGCCTCGAAAAACTCACGGTGTGCGCCGCCGAGCGCCCCGTGGCCATACAGATATACGGCAAAGACCCCATTGCCATGCGCGACGCGGCGCAAATCGTGGTGGAAAAAGCCGCGCCCGACGTGCTCGACATCAACTTCGGCTGCCCCGTAAAGCGCGTGGCAGGCAAAGGCTCGGGGGCGGGATTGCTGCAAAACATTCCGCTCATGCTCGACATCGCACGCGCCGTGGTAGAGGCCGTGGATATTCCCGTAACGGCCAAGACGCGCCTCGGCTGGGACAGCAGCGACAAGCCCATCGTCAGACTTGCGGAGCAACTGCAAGACTGCGGCATCGCCGCCCTCACCATCCACGGACGCACAAGGGCGCAGATGTACACGGGCGAAGCCGACTGGACGCTCATCGGCGAGGTGAAACGCAACCCGCGCATGCACATTCCCATTATCGGCAACGGCGACATCGCCTCGGGCACCGATGCGCTCCGCGCTTTCGATACCTTCGGCGTAGATGCCGTGATGGTGGGACGCGCCACCTTCGGCCGACCATGGATATTCAGCGAGATACGCTACGCCCTCGACCACCCCGAAACGCCCGAAAAGGCTAACAGCCTGTTCACACCGCAAGAGAAGCTCGCCATCCTGAAACAGCAAATCGAGGAAAGCGTGGCACGCATCGACGAATATCGCGGCATTCTCCACGTGCGCCGCCACCTCGCCGCCTCGCCGCTCTTCAAAGGCATCCCGAACTTCCGCGCTACGCGCATCGCCATGCTCCGGGCAGAAACGGTGAAGGAACTGAACGATATCCTCGACAACTGCCCGCTGGCTGATGCTTGAAACCATAATCAATCACTGCCTCTAAATAAAATCTCTGAATATGATACAAATCCCCATCGTCAATAAATCGCGCCACGCGCTGCCCGAATACGCCACTGAGCAGAGCGCAGGCATGGACTTACGCGCCAACATCGATGCGCCCGTAACGCTCGAGCCGCTGCAAAGGGCCCTGATACCCACGGGACTGTTTATGGCACTGCCCAAAGGCTATGAGGCACAAGTGCGCCCGCGCTCGGGACTGGCCATCAAGCACGGCATCGGCGTGCTCAACGCACCCGGCACCATCGATGCCGACTATCGCGGCGAGATTAAAGTAATCCTCGTGAACCTCTCTACCGAGCCCTTTACCATTAACGACGGCGACCGCATCGCGCAAATGGTCATCGCCCGCCACGAGACCATTGCCTGGCAACCCGCCACGGAACTCTCCGAAACAGAGCGCGGCGCAGGTGGCTTCGGGCACTCGGGAGTGTAAGAGTTTTTAGTAAACAAGTAGACGAGGGAACAAGTAAACGAGACAGGACAGCCTTGTTTATCCATTATCTATCCAGTAACTTGTCTCGTCTACTCGTCTACTTGTTCACTCGTCTACTTCAATAAATATTATGCCAAAAATCTGTTTCAAATATTTACTGCCGCTGGCATTGCTGCTGTGCCTGCTCGTGTCGTGCCGCACGCAGAAAGACGAACCGCCTTTCTACGAGCGTTTGCGGGGCGTGGCACCTGCCAAGCCCGCGCTGCCCTACGAGCAGCAGGTGCGCTACGACGAACTCTTCGCCGAAGCCGCGCGGCAAAAACAACTGGAGCATTACGACGCTATGTTCCGGCTGCTGCGCGAGGCATTGCGCATAGACCCCAATGCCTCGGAAGCCCTTTTTGAACTGGGGCGGCTGCAAACGGAGCGCATGGCATATTCCGACTCGCTCCTGCGCCGCGAGGGCGACTCGCTGCTGGCACGCGCCGTGAAACTCGCGCCGCACAACCGCTATTACAAGCAAATCTACGGGCGGCACCTCGTAAGCACCGGGCGCGTGGCAGAAGCGTTGCCGCTCTTCGAGCAAGTGGCGGCAGAGCGGCCTACGCCTGAGAACTACTCCCGGCTGGTGCAACTCTACGAAATGCGCAAGGACTACCCCGCCGCTATCCGCGCCCTCAACCATATAGAACGGCTGGAGGGGCCGAGCGAAGAAATAAGTCTTGAAAAGTTCCGGCTTTACAGCGAAACCGACAACACTGAACTGGCATACAAGTCTATCGAAGACCTCTGCGCCGCCTTCCCGCTCGACCTGCGCTACCGCGTGCTGCTCGGCGACCTCTATGAGCAGAGTGGGCATCACGAAATGGCACTCAACACTTACCGCGACGTGCTTGCCGCCGAACCCGACAACAGCTACGCGCAACTCTCGCTGCTCGCCTATTACAAGGCCGCCGAAGCCGACTCACTGTATATGGACTTGCTGCAACGCGTAGTGTTCAGCCCAGGCACGCAGACCGACACGCGCGTGGAAGCCTTGCGCGGCTTTGCGCAGGACAACCTGCAAAACGGCGGCGACACAACCGTCGTGGTGCAACTCTTCGACCGCGTGATGCAGATGCCGCAAGACAATCGCGACGTGGCTATGCTCTACCTCAGTTATATGGTAACCACAGGCATGGCAGAACAGAAGCAGGCAGAATTGGCTTGGCGCATCTTGGAAATAGAACCCGACTACTCGCCGGCTCGCTTCCTACTCTTAGGTATGGCGGGGAGCGAGAATTATGAGGAAACGGCCCTTAAAGTGTGCCGCGACGGGCAGATTTACGACCCCGCCGAACCTGCTTTCTATTATTTTGAAGCCGTAACAGAGTACGGCCTTAACAAGAACAAGGAAGCCATTGCGGCGCTGAGGCGCGGCGAGCCATACGTGGAATAACAGTGCAAATCTGCTCTGCCTCAACAATTACGCCTATTTCCTCTCGCTTGCCAATCTCCGCCTCGACGATGCCGAAGCCATGAGTAAGCGCACGGTAGACCATGAGCCAAACAATGCCACGTATCTCGATACGTACGCTTGGATACTGTATCAGCAGAAACGCTACGAGCAGGCCTATGAAATAATAGAGCGTTGCATTGCCTGCGCCGACAGCACCGGCACGGGCGACGCTACGCTCTACGAGCACGCCGGCGATATCAACTACCGCGCCGGCCGCCGCACCGCCGCCACTGGCGCAGGGCCTCGCGCCACGCCAAAACGCCTGCCGAACGCCGCCGCATCAACCAGAAGGTGCGCCGCAGAAGACCATAAATGTTCTAGGAATTCCGGAAAGCCCGGGCTATCAGGCCCCTCTCAATAAATCTCTCCCCATGCAACTTCCCCTTAAAAATCTATGCTTTGCGCTGCTGGCCTGCCTCGTGCTGGCTGGCTGCAAATCCTCCAAAACCATCACAGAAACAGGCGGCACATCGCCCGCCGCCGCAGAAAGCAGCCGCATCGTGGCTGCCAACGCCGCCTTTATCGGCAAAATGAACGAGCAAAAGGTATCTGCAAAAGCCGTGACGGCTAAGCTGAAGGCCAATCTCGCGGGCGGCGGCAACTCCATTTCTGCCAACGGCTCGCTGAAAATGAAGCGCGGCGAGGCGGTGCAAATCGCATTCTCGAAATTCGGCATCGAGGTCATCAGGCTCGAAATCGACCCCGACTCTGTGACGATTATCAACCGCCTCGAAAAGTACTACGTGCGCACAGAACTGCGCAACAACCCGCTTTTGGGCAAACTCGACATCGATTTCCATTTGATAGAAAGCCTCTTCTGGGGCGAGTTTTACATGCCGCAGGGCCTCGATGCCCGCGCCTGCGCCGAGCGCGTCATTGCCTCGGAGAGCGGCAAGGCAATCAAACTCTTCATGAACCTCGGCAGCACGCTCTCCGTCGAGACGCTCGCCAACGCATCAAAGGCATTGCCCGAAAGCGCAAGATTGCTCAATGCCGCAGGACAGAACGCCGCCATCGCCTTCGGCTACGAGGAGCGCGTGCCCTTTGCCGGCGGGTTTTTCCCCTCCAAAATGAACCTTGCCGCCCAAAACGGCAAGGAAAGTTTCACCATCAACATGGAACTTTCCAAAATCACGGAAGATGCCAAATGGCCCTCGCACACGCAGCTTTCGGGGAAATATAAAAGGAAAAAGGCCGAATCGCTCCTCAAATTGATACCCTAAGTTATGACTATGTTCCAAAACATACCCGCCCGTTTCCTCACCCTGCTGCTGGCGATGCTCTGCGCATCGCTCGCACTCACGGCGCAGACCAACAAGAAGATTAAGAAGCTGCAATCGGAGCGCACCACGCTGGAAAGGCAAATCAGCGAATCGGAAAAGCTGCTCAAGACGACCAAGAAGGATGTTGCCTCGCAACTCAACAACCTTATGGTCATCAGCAGCCAAATCACGAAGCAGCAAAACTACGTGCAGAGCGTGCACAACGAGGTGTCGGCCTTGCAGGGCGACATCACCTCGCTGCAAAAGCAACTCAAAGTCTTGGAAAAAGACCTTGCCGACTGCAAGCAGAAATACCGCCGCGCCGTGACGCAGCTCAACCGCAACCGCCTCGGACAAAGCAAATGGAAGTTCATTCTCTCGGCCAATAGTTTCCGGCAAATGTCGCGCCGTATGCGCTACATCACGGAATATTCAAAATATCAGCGCGCACAGGGCGATATTATCCGCCAAAAAGAAGACACCATAAAAGCCAAGCGTGCCGAACTGCTGGCCACGAAGCAAGAGAAAGACGCACTGCTGCAAGAAGGCAAAGATCAACAGGCACGCCTCGAACAGCAGAAGCAG
>SFPF01000100.1 GCA_004552155.1 Bacteroidales bacterium | reverse complement strand
GAATGTATCAATCGCGGTCTACGTTCCCCCAGGGCGCTGCCCTGGGCTATGGGCAACATTTGGGCTTACAGCCCGCCCCAATCATTTACCGGGCGTTTGTGCAAATTGGTTGGTAAATTCGTTGTATTTAATTGAACCAATGTCAGGACAAGACAAACCCGTCATTAGTGACGGGTTTGAGGTGCAAACCATACACTCGCAACCTGTTTGATTACAGATGGTTATGTGAATTAGTGCCGGGTTGACGGTTTTTTTAGGGAAATAATTGCGTAACGCGCGCGCGCGTGGGAACGTTCAGATGTTGGTGGAAGTCGTTGTAGATTTCTTTGCAGGTATTCAGTTTGTTCGTTGGCGGTTTAGGTGAGGACGAGTATTTCTATTCCTTGACTTTTGGAGAGGATAGCACAATAGAGTGCTTGGCTGTTCCGGGGTTTGTTATGTATGACATTATGTGCAATATTTCTTCAGGTATTTCTACGTCTTTGGCATCGTCATTTTCGGCTTGACCATCTTCCTGCTACTCGACAGCCACTATCATTGGACAACGTAATCTAATGTTCCCAACATTGCTTGTGGGATTCATTTTGGGAACGACAAACCCACTGACAATCGGCAATTCTGCTGAAAGTCAGTGGGTCGGATTATTAAGTTGTCAATCTTGACGTGAAGCAGAAGCTGTTTTGCTTGTATCTAAGATTTATCGATTTCGGCTGCGCTCGGCAATATAAATAGATTTATTTGCATTTGCTTGCACGAGAATTTACGCCTTTGCTGCTGCGCAATGCCTGCCAATACACGGCGCAGGCGGTGCAGAAATAAATGGCGGTTTGCAGCCAAAGCATAGCGGTCTCGGTAGTGAGGTCGGAAAGGCGTGCGCCGGCGTTGTTCATCGCTACAAATCCGTGGATGCCGTAAGTGGAGGGGAAGATGCAGGCAAGGGTGCGCCAGAAGGCGGGCAGCGCACTCTGCGGCCAAGATACGCCGGAGATGAAGAGCAGCAGCACGGAGGTGAACACGATGAGCATGATGCTCGTCTCGCGGTGGCGTATCAGTCCCGAAAGGGTGATGGCGAAGAAGATGGCCGCCAAGAGGAAGGGCACGATGAAGAGTTCAAGGTCGTGCGGCACGAAGAGATGGTTGAGGCTGAACAGGCGGGGAACGATGATCAGCACGTAAATCGACAGCGGCAAGTAGATTATCAGGTACATCGCGGCTTTGCCCAATACGAAGGGTATGGGGTTGGTGGTTTGCAGCCCTGCTGGCACGAGCAGATGCCCCGGGTTGCGCTCGCGGCGCGTGCCAGCCGCCATTCCGATGCCGAGTAGCAACGTTTGCTGCAACACAAGCATCAGCACGGCGGGGATGAGGAAGGAGGCAAAGCCGTTCTGCGGGTTGAAGAGGCTGATGTCTTTGTAGGCAATGGGGTGGTCCATTACCCGCGCCTGTTCCTGCGTGGCGCCGGGCGTGCGCTCCACTTTCAGTTTCGCGTTCATTTCCAGCGAAGCGTTCAACGCCGATGTATAGACGGCTTTGTAGTAGAGCATGCTGCTCATGTCGGAAAATACGCTTACGGTGGTCTGCTTGCCGGCGGCGAGGTCAGCGGCGAAGGTGCGCGGAACGTTGATGATGCCGTATGCCTCGCGCCGCTGCATGGCGGCCTTTGCTTCTTCCATGTCGGCTGCGTAGGCCACGATGTGCGCGTCGGGCGTGGCGTCGATGTTTCTCAGAAACTCGCGGCTCTGCGCCGAGCGGTCATTGTCTATGGCCACCACGGGCACCTCGCGCACCGCTTCGTTTGTGTAGATGAAGCAGTAGAGCAGGGGGTAGGCGAGGGGCACGATGAAGAAGAAAATCATCACGCCTTGGTCGCGCAGGGCGGTGCGCCCCTCCGCCAGGAAGTTGCCGAGGGCGCAGCGCGAGAAGTCCGCGAATATGTTTTTCAAACGATTGGGCATTCTATAATATTATTAGTAGGCGAGTCGGCAAAACTCTTTATTAAGGCACATACTCCATTGTAATCGTCACCCTGTAAATGCGTCGCGAGAGCAGCACGGGTAGCAGGGCAAATGCGAGCAGCGCGAGCAGGAAGGGCCAGGCGGCAAGCAGCGGCCAGCCGTTGAGGGCGGAGTTTACGTAGATGAGGAAATAGTGGCGCAACGGGAAGAGGAGCGACAGCCCCTGCAACACGGGGTGCATGGCCATTACGGGAAACGAGATGCCGGCGATACTGAACGAGATGACGCCCCAAAGCGAAGCGAACGACAGGGCAAGGCGCAGCGTGGGCGCGGCGGCATACATGGCAACGCCCAGCCCCTGCGCGGCCAGCACCATGAGCCACACCGCGCCGAGCATCGTGGGTATGCCGCACAGGCAGGGGAAGCGCAGGTAGCCGTATACAAGCAGCACGTATATCGTGCCGAGTATGAGGAAGATAACCGTTTGCGGCAAGAGTTTCCCTAAAAGTGCTATGAAGGGCTTGCCATCGGCTGCGTTGTACCACGCCCGCGTGGTGCCCTCTTTGGTTTCCGTGCCGATGGCGTAGATGGTGAGCATGAAGATGAATATCATCAGCAACCCGGGCAAGATGCCGTTGCTCAGGTAGAGGTTATAGTTGAGCCACGGGTTGCCGAGCGCGTGCATGTCGATCAGCACGGGTTGCAGGAATGCCATTGCCTGCCCCTCGGTAGCTCCTTTTGCGTAGAGCACGCTGCGTGCTGCCGCGCCCGATGCAAGTTCCGACATCGTGCGCATATCGCGATAGAGCAGAGAGGCAGGCACAAGGAAAGAGTTGTTTGTGTAAAACGACACGGTGGGCACTTCCTGCCGCTGCGCTTTGCGGGAGGTGCCGCGCGGTATGTAGTAAAAGCCGTAAATCTCTCCCCGTTGCATGGCTTGGCGTGCCTCCGTTGCGTTGGGGTAGTGCGCCGTTATGTCCGTTTGCTGGAAGGCGTCGAGGTTGCGGGCAATGGAGCGCGTGGTGGCGGTAGCGTCTTCGTCCACTAGCCCGAGCGGCAGGTTGGTGGGCAGGCCGTTTGCCATCAGCGTGAGGAAGAACACGTAGCAAAACAGCGGCGCGCCTATGCCGGCGAACCAGAAAATGGGCTGCCGCCAAAGGCGTTTTATTTCGCGGATGATTACGTTTCGGAGCATTTTTGTCTTTGGTTTGTGCGCAATAAACGGAAATTGGGGCGTTTGCGCTTATTCGCTATAAATCACGCTCATGCCCGGGCGCAGGCCTTCCACGGGGCTTTCGGGGGCGGCTTTCACCTCGAAGGTCTTCATGTCAAACTGCCCCGTGGTCTTCGTGGCTTTCCAAGCGGCGTAAGTGCCGAGGTCTTTCATGTAGAACACTTTGAGCGTCACCTCCTTATTGCCGAGCGCGGGAATCGTGGCCTTGAACGTCTTGTTCATGCCGAAGGCGGCGAGGCGGTCTTCGCGCACGTTGAAGCTTACCCACATGTCGCTCATAATGGCGATGTTCATAATAGGTGCGCCCGTGCCCACAAGTTCGCCCACGGAGGGGAACACGTCCGTCACTTCGCCGTCGGCGGAGGCGATGAGCCAAGTTTCGTTGATGTAAGAGGTCACTTCGTCCACCGCGCCCTTGGCTTTCGCCACGATGGCGCGGGCAGCGGCCTTGTCTTCCTGCTCCGCGCCGTTCACCGCCATGTCATACTGCGCTTTGGCGGCGCGTTCCGTGGCGAGGGCGGCATCGCGCTGCGCCGTCACCTCGTCAAACTTTTGCGCCGTCATCACGCCCTGTTCGTAGAGGCGTTTCACGCGGTCGTACGACTTCTGCGCGATGGCCGTGGCTGCTTTTGCCTTTTGCCACATCTCGTAAGCCGCCTGTTTCTGTTCGTCGCGTGCGCCCTTATCTGCCTTCTGCTGTTGCGCTTCGGCAGCCTGCCTTGCGGCGGAGGCTTGTTCGAGTTTCGCCGCCACGTCGGGGGCTTCGAGGCGTGCCAGTGTGTCGCCCCGGCGCACGAAGTCGCCTTCTTTCACGCGCAGTTCGAGAATGCGCCCCGGCACCTTGCTTGATACGCGGTATTCCGTCACGTCTGCCTGTCCCTGAATAAGGTCGGTCTGCGGACGGTAAGCCAGATAACCTTCTTTGGACATATTTTCTTCTTTTTTGATGTTGTTATGTGGGGGCCGGAATATCCGGAAATTCCGAGCCTTCTGGTATTTCCGGGCAATGGCCCGGCTTATTTCAATTCGCCGATGGCTTTCTGGTATTCGGCGCGTGAAATCATGATGTCGATTTGCGCGTCGATCTTGTCGCTATGCGCTTGCAGCCAGGCCGTTTGGGCGGCGAGTAGGTCGCTCGTGGGGATAACGCCCTCCTTGAAACCGAGGCGAGCGGTGCGCAGGTTTTCCTCCGCATTGCCCAGATTGCTGAGCGCGAGCGTCAGTTTCTTGTTCGCCTCGTTCACGCGGAACGCCTGCTGCGTCACCTGCAGGCGGATCTTCTCTTCCGCGTCCTCGCGGCGCAGGGTTGCCATGCGTGCCTCGGCTCGTGCCGCGCGTACCTTATATTTCCCTTCGCCCCAGTTCCAAACGGGGATATTCAGTGTTACGCCCACGCTCCACGTGCCGCGGAACTTGCGCTCAAAGCCATTTTTAAGCGCGGGGTTTGTCAGGGCATAGCCGCCCATAAGCGCGAGATGGGGCAGAAACTCCGAGCGTTCCACCTTGATTTTCTCCTTATAAATATTGTCTGCCAACGAGAGTTGCGCCAGTTCCGGGCGGTTGGCTATTGCGCCGTCGGGGTTGGCGGCGATGTCATCGGTAGGGCAGGGCAGGTTTTCCCATTGCTCGCCATCGAGCACCAGTTCCGTGTCGAGCGGCAGACCGCAGAGTTCGCACAGAGCCATGCGCGAGAGCGTCAGACCGTCGCACACTTTCGTCAGGGTCATTTCTGCCTCGTTCAGTTTCACACTCACCGACAGCTCGTTGGCTTTCGTGGCCACACCTTCCGCTATCATCTTCACAAGGTCGCTGTCGAGGCGTGCCAGCATGTTGCGGTAACTCTCGGCGAGCGTTTTCTTATTTTTCAGCGAAACGATTTGCCAGTACGCCTTGTCCACGCTCAGCAGGAGCGACTGCTCTTCCACGTCGAGCTGCTTGCCTGCAAGTTGTTCGGAGAGGCGCGTGATGCGGTCGTAAGCCTTTATTTTGCCGCCCATATAGAGCGGTTGCTTGAGAATAACCGCGCCCACGGTGAGGTTGCGCGTGTCGGTGTGCAGCGCGTCCACGAGTCCCTGGCCGAGACTGTTGCCGAACGCGCCTGCTTGCCCGAGATAGGCCCCCATGTTCTGCGCCAGCGGCGCTAGTTCGGGATGCTGTGCGAGGATTTGCCCCGCCATTTGCTGCATCTGCCCGCTCATGGACGTACCGAGCGAGGAAAGTTTTGCCTTCTGGTCATCGCTGAGGAGCGAGAGTTCGTCGCCCGTGCGCATGTATGCGGCCGTGATGTCAATTTTAGGCAGATAGTTCGTAAACGCCGCCTTGCGCTCATAGTGCGCCTTGTCGATGTTGGTTGCGCAGAGCCATGGCGCGGCAGCTGTCGAGCGAAACCGGCTGACCGGCTGCTGCCGTGAGGCATTGGCAACAAAGGAGTAATACGATACTGAGTTTCTTCATTTTTCTGATAATAATCTTTCGGTGTTCATTTGCAAAGTTACGCCATTCCTTTGAAACATTGCTTTTCTTATAGGAAATTACGAGTTTTAGGACAGGCTTTTAGCGATTTTTCAATATTAATAGAAAATGTAAAGGAAAAATAGTGGAATGGAAACGAGTAATATCTAACAGAGTCGGTTTACCCCGAAATTTGCTCCGTCAGATTTTTTCCTAATCCCGAGATAATTTTCGCTTGCCGCCTGATATTTTTTCCTTTCCTATAAGATATTTTTTGTTACAAAGTTTGTAACATGAATTACAAAGTTTGTAACATGTGTTAGCAAGTTTGTAACATGTGTTACAAAGTTTGTAACAAAAATTTTCTGCGCAGATAGGAAGAAATATCAAGGAGAAAGCAAAAATTTTCAGGCAGAAAGAAAAAAGTTTCAAGCATTAAGGAAGAAAATTTCGCGGCCCGATTTTCCCAAAATATATCTTCAAAGCCAACTAAAACGCCAACAATTTCACAAAACCGCCTTTTATGCTAAGAAAATTCGTTACCTTTGCGCGTTGAAAAAGCGGCGTAACGGGATTGCAAATCGCCGAAAGCATCTCACAGCGGCTGGCACAGGACGTGCTCGCCTGCGGCGTTAACGGCGAAACGCAGGAGCTTAACCGCCCCATCAACGAAGATGCGTCCATACAATTATATAAATGGGACGATGCAGAAGGCAAGCACGCCTTTTGGCACACCTCTGCCCATCTCATGGCAGAAGCCATGCAGGAACTCTGGCCCGGCACGCAGTTCGGTATCGGCCCCGCCATCGAAAACGGTTTCTACTACGACGTGATGCCGCCGCAGGGCATCAGCATCAGCGAAAGCGACTTCCCGAAAATCGAGAAGAAGATGCAGGAACTCGTGACCCGCAAGGAAGCCCTTGTGCGCCAAAGCATATCTAAGGACGACGCGCTCAAATTCTTCGGCGACCACGGGCAGACCTATAAAAACGAACTTATCGCCGAGCTCGAAGACGGACATATCACCACGTACACGCAGGGCGCGTACACCGACCTCTGCCGCGGCCCGCACTTGATGAACACCGCACCCATCAAGGCCGTGAAGGTAATGGCTGTGAGCTCTGCCTATTGGCGTGGCGACGAGAAACGCCCGCAGATGACCCGCGTTTACGGTATCAGTTTCCCTAAAAAGAAGCTCCTCGACGAATACCTCCAGCTCCTCGAAGAAGCCAAGCGCCGCGACCACCGCAAGATTGGCAAGGAAATGGAACTCTTCATGTTCTCCGAACTCGTAGGCAAGGGCCTGCCCATGTGGCTGCCGAAAGGCACCGCGCTCCGCCTGCGCCTCGAGGATTTCCTGAAGAAAATCCAGAAGCGCTACGGCTACCAGCAGGTGATGACGCCGCACATCGGCTCGAAGAACCTTTACGTCACTTCGGGACACTATGCCAAGTATGGCAAAGACTCTTTCCAGCCTATCCACACGCCCGAAGAAGGCGAGGAATATATGCTCAAACCCATGAACTGCCCGCACCACTGCGCCATTTACGCATGGAAGCCCCGCAGTTATAAGGACCTGCCCCTGCGCCTCGCAGAGTTCGGCACCGTGTACCGTTACGAGCAGAGCGGTGAGCTGCACGGACTGACGCGTGTGCGCGGCTTTACCCAGGACGACGCGCATATCTTCTGCCGTCCCGACCAGGTGAAGGACGAGTTCCTGCGCGTGATGGACATCATCATGATTATCTTCAAGGCCCTCGACTTCAAAAACTTTGAGGCACAGATTTCCCTGCGCGACAAGGTGAACCGCGAGAAGTACATCGGCTCGGAAGAAAACTGGGAAAAGGCCGAAAACGCCATTATCGAGGCTTGCAAAGAAAAAGGCCTGCCTGCCCGCATCGAATACGGCGAAGCCGCTTTCTACGGTCCGAAGCTCGACTTCATGGTGAAGGACGCCCTCGGCCGTCGCTGGCAGCTCGGCACCATTCAGGTGGACTACAACCTGCCCGAACGCTTCAAACTCGAATATACCGGCGCTGACAACCAGAAGCACCGCCCCGTGATGATTCACCGCGCGCCGTTCGGCAGCATGGAACGCTTTGTGGCTGTGCTCATCGAGCACACCGCCGGCCGCTTCCCCCTCTGGCTCACGCCCGACCAAGTGGCTATCCTGCCTATCTCCGATAAGTTCAACGACTACGCCCAGCAGGTGCGCAAGCAACTCGAAGAGCAAGACGTTCGCGCCTATGTGGACGACCGCTCCGAGAAGATCGGCCGCAAAATCCGCGACAACGAGCTCAAGCACGTGCCTTACCTCATCATTGTGGGCGAGAAAGAACAGGCAGAAAGCACCGTCAGCGTCAGAAAACAGGGCGAAGGCGACCAAGGAAGCATGAAAATCAACGACTTTGCCAAGAAAATTTGCGAAGAAGTAGATGAAATGACAAAAAATTATTAACTTTGCGTCCGCTTTTCATAGGAGATACTTATGAGAAGCGGACATTTTATTTACAAAAAATATAACTTTTCCGCCTCCGCAGGGACTACACAATATTATATATATAGTGTCCCGCGCCAAGGAGGTTTCAAAATCAAAGTATGCCGCAACCGCAGAAACCGAGAAACGACAGCAACAAGCAGCAGCACCGCATCAACGAGCAAATCCGCGTGCGCGAAGTGCGCATCGTGGGCGACGACATCGAGCCGATGGTAGTACCCACGCGTCAGGCGCTTGACATGGCACGCCAGCAGGGTGTTGACCTCGTTGAGATTTCTCCCAATGCCGAGCCTCCCGTTTGCCGGCTCATCAGTTACTCTAAGTTTCTCTACCAGCAGAAGAAACGCCAGAAGGAGCTGAAAGCCAAGCAGACCAAGATTGAGGTGAAGGAAATACGATTCGGACCGCAGACCGACGAGCACGACTACAACTTCAAGCTCAAGCACGCCAAGGAATTCCTTTCCGACGGCGACAAAGTGAAGGCTTACGTGTTCTTCCGCGGCCGTTCCATTCTCTTCAAAGAGCAAGGCGAGGTGTTGCTCCTGCGTTTTGCCAACGACCTCGAAGAGTACGGCAAGGTAGAGTCGATGCCCAAGCTCGAAGGCAAGCGCATGATTATCTTCATCGCTCCCAAGAAGACCGGCGGCAGCAATAAGAAAGCCGAGGCGCAGCAAGAAGAGTTGCCCGTTGAGCGCGCGCCGAAAACCGCGCCCAAGGTGAAGGAAAAGAAAGAATATCAGGGTCCCCGCGTTGAAGGCGAAGACTTTTGATAATGCCTGTCCCGTAAGGGGTAAGGGCAAAACACGATAAAAAACTCTGCGCGTCTGTGTTTGGTATCTCACCAGCCGCAGTTTTATAATAATCAATTAATTAATTACAAAAGAAAATGCCAAAAGTAAAGACGAACTCCGGCGCAAAAAAGCGTTTCAAGCTCACCGGAACAGGTAAGATCAAGAGACATCACGCTTACCACTCTCACATTCTGACGAAGAAAACGAAAAAGCAGAAGCGCAACCTTGACCACGTTGCCCTCGTAGACGGCACGAACAAGCGTCAGGTACGCGAACTCCTCTGCCTCCGTTAAGTTTTCCAATCTAAACACGAGAGCATCTCTTAAAACCACATCAACA
>SFPF01000003.1 GCA_004552155.1 Bacteroidales bacterium | reverse complement strand
CCTGCTCTTCGCGATACTTACAAGCACGTTGTTTTCTTGCAAATCCGATGACGAAGTAACCGAGACCGTCACTTTCTCCAACGACTGCATCGTAACGGGCGTGACGCTCGGCAATCTTCCGCGGGAGATGCACACTACCGGCTATTTCGGACAAGACAGCGCATATGTGGTGAGCATCAACGGCTCTTATTATCCTTTCCACGTTGACCAGATTAACAATCGCATTTTCAATACCGACTCGCTGCCTCTGCGCACCATTGTGTCGAAAACGGTATTTTCGGCCTTCAACGCACGGGGCAATATATTGGTGCGCGACCTCGGCACGGGCAGCAACGTCGCTTACACCACCGCCGACACCGTAGACTTTTCAACTGACCGCCTGTTCACCATCGTTTCAACCGATGGCACGGCCTCGCGCTCCTACACGGTTGAGGTAAATGTGCATAAGCAGGAAGCCGATGAATTTGTGTGGAAGCAGTTTGCGGCAACCACCTTGGCGGCTCTTTCCAACATGCGCCTTTTTGCCGCCAGCGGTACGCTCACGCTCTTTGCGCACAATAGCGCGGGCAAAACGCTTTGCCTGAAAGCCTCTGCGGCGCAGCCCGAAGCGTGGGAAGAGCATGAGGCAAATGCCGACATCGCCGACCCGCGCGGCATTCAGCGGTTTAAGGATGCCTACTATGCCATTGGCAACGGCGGTTTGCTCACTTCTGCCGACGGCATCGCGTGGACGGTGGTTGCCGCCGACGCGCCTATCAATGTGCTTGTGGCAGCCGGCAGGACGGAACTGGCTGGCATGGGCGCAGATGGATTTTATAGTTCCGCCGACGGCACAGTTTGGACTAAGGTGGCTGACGATGCGCCCAATAATTTGCCGAAAGAGAGCATCGCTTCGGTGCGCGTGCCTTCTTTGGTGGACGAAACTTACGAAAGTCTCTTACTCTTGGGCCAGAATGGCGGCGCACCCGTAGTTTGGAAGCGCGATATCGACTGCACGGGCGGGGAAATATTCCCTTGGGTTTATTATCCCGTTACAGAAGAAAATATTTATGGCTGTCCCCAGCTCTCGTTGCCGTCGCTGTTCCGTTATGACGGGGCATCGGTGCTTGTGGACTTGACTGCCGACGGTTCGCTTGCGCCGCTCTACGTGAGCCGCGACAACGGACGCACCTGGAAGACGGGCGTGTTTGCGAAGCCCGGCATCACTGGCGCGACCTCTATTGCCGCTGTCTCTGACGAGCAAAACTATATTTGGGTGGTTTGCGCCGGGCAGGGCGAAGTATGGCGCGGGCGTGTCAATCGCCTCGGCTGGAAGAATGAGTCGGGCGCGTTCAACAAGATGCCTGCCAGATAGGATAGGCCTACTCGTTTACTCGTCTACTCGTCTACTATAAACCATTTCCACTAAAATTTCCCCATGCGCCAGACCGTATACCTGCTCCTAACTTTCCTGCTGCTTTGCGCCCCTGGCGCGGAGGCGCAGGACGAGGTGGTGTATCGCCTGGAACTCGGCGCCGGCATCGGCGGCGGCTTTTCGCTCAACGATGTCAACAGCAAGTGGTACGGCAAGACGGGACTGGCTGCCGACCTCATCGCCCGCTTCCCGCTGAACCCGCGCATGGCCATCAAGACACAGTTGGCGTATCAGCAGGTCAAGGGCAGCACCGACAATGCCAGCCGGTTTTACCCCGCCAACCCGAGCGTCTCGGGCGTGGATCGTCTGTCGTATTCCGTGAGCGGCGGGCTTTTCGACCTCTCCGGCATGTACGAACTGCATTTCCTGCCCTACGGTTATGAGCGTGGCTATCAGGGTTACCGCCGCATCGTGCCCTACATACAGATGGGCGTGGGACTCTGCTACGCCACCGAAGGCAAACTCTCGCTCCAGTTGCCCTTCGGCGTAGGGATAAAATATAAAATCGCCCCGCGCCTCAATCTCGGGCTCGACTGGACGATGCACCTCACGCTCACCGACAAAATCGACGGCCTCGACGCCCCGCTCGGCATCAGCAGTTCGGGTTTCCGCAACAAAGACCATTATTCGCAAACGCTCATAACGCTCACCTACGACCTCAACCCCAAGTGCCCCACGTGCAACAAGGATTGAGGAAAAATCTATACATATAATATATATATATTGTATATGACCTACAAGGAACAATTAGACATGACACGCATTCCGGCGCACATCGCCATCATTATGGACGGCAACGGCCGCTGGGCGAAAGCCCGGGGGCTCGACCGCAGCATGGGGCATCAGGAAGGCGTGGCCATTGTCAGAGAAATAACCACCGCCGCCTCAAACCTCGGCGTGAAATACCTTACGCTCTACACCTTTTCCACCGAAAACTGGAACCGACCGGCGGAGGAGGTGGCCGCACTCATGGGGCTTATCCTCACCTCCCTCGAAGAGGAGTTGTTTATGAAAAACAACGTGCGCATGCGCCTTATCGGCGACCTCACGCGCGTGCCGGAGGTGGTGCGCCGCTCTATCCTCGCCTTGCAGGAGCGCACGGCCGTCAATACGGGCATGACGATGGTCATCGCCCTCAGTTATTCCTCGCGCTGGGAACTTTCGCACGCCGTGCGCTGCATTGCCCGCGAAGTGGCAGACGGCCGCATCAAGCCCGGCGACATCGATGAGGAATATATTTCCCAAAACCTCGCCACGTCGTTCATGCCCGACCCCGACCTGCTTATCCGCACGGGCGGCGAACTGCGCCTGAGCAACTACCTGCTTTGGCAGTGTGCCTATTCCGAACTCTATTTTTGCGACACATACTGGCCCGACTTCCATGAGGATTGCTTCTACAAAGCCATTCTCGACTATCAAAACCGCGAACGCCGCTTCGGTAAGACCAGCGAGCAGGTCGAAGGCCAAGCATAATTCCCATTTTCCCACCGCAACACACACAATGAGAAAGTTCTTTCTTTTCTTCCTCCTGCTGCTTTCAGGGCTGTGCATTGCGCCGAGTGCCTTTGCGCAAGAGTCCGTGCAGGTGAAGTCAGCGAGGCCATTATGCGCTATTGGCAGCAAAAACTATTCTCCAACGTCAGCATCGAGGCCGACAGCATCGTGGGCGGCAAAATCTACCTGCACATCAAACTCACCGCCCAGCCCCGCATCTCCTCCATCAACTACAACGGCGTGAAAAAGAGCGAGCGCGAGGAACTCGAAAAGAAAATTGACCTCCATGCCGGCAGCCAGTTCTCTACCGACCTCTCCGACCGCGCCAAGCACGTCATCAAGCGTTACTTTGAGGGCAAGGGCTATAAAAACGCCACCGTCGAAATCGTGCAGAAAGAGGACGTCACGGCCGACAACCGCGTCATCGTGGACGTGAATATCAATAAGAACGAGAAGATTAAGATCCATAAGATTTATATCACGGGACTCGACAGCGCCAACCACCCCAGCATGAAGAAGGCGCTCGTGAAACTCAAGAAGTCGATGAAGAAGACTAAGGAGAAGAGTTTCCGCAACATGTTCCGTTCCAAGAAGTTCGTGCCCGAAAAGTATGAGGAGGACAAGGCCTCGCTCGTGCGCCGCCTCAATTCGTGGGGCTTGCGCGACGCCCTGCTGCTCAAAGACAGCGTGGCAACGGTTGACGAGAAGCACGTAGACATCTACCTCGACCTCCGCGAAGGCCGGAAATATTATCTGAGAAATATCAGTTGGGTGGGCAACACGGTCTATAAGACCGACTTCCTCGCCCACGTGCTGCAAATGAAGAAGGGCGACGTCTACAATCAGGAACTCCTCGACAAGCGCCTGCGCGAGGACGAAGACGCCATCGGCAACCTTTATTACAACAACGGCTACGTGTTCTACAACCTCGACCCCGTGGAGATTAACATCGACGGCGACTCCATCGACCTCGAGATGCGCATCACCGAAAACCGCCAGGCCACGCTCAACCGCGTGCGCATCGCCGGCAACGACCGCGTCTATGAAAACGTCATACGCCGTGAACTGCGTACCAAGCCCGGCGACCTCTTCTCCATGGAGGCAATCAAGCGTTCCGTCATGGACCTCGCCAACATGAACCAGTTTGACCCCGAAGCCTTGCAGGCGCAGTTGATGAGCAACATCAAGCCCGACCCCGTGAGCGGCACGGTGGACATCACCTATCCCCTCGTGTCGAAAGGCGGCGACCAAATCGAACTTTCAGCCGGCTGGGGACAGACGGGTATCGTGGGGCGCGTGGGATTGAAGTTCACCAACTTCTCCGTGCAAAACCTTTTCCGCAGGGGCTACAAGCGCGCCGGCTTCATTCCGCAGGGCGACGGGCAGACCCTCCAACTCAACGTGCAGACCAACGGCACGTACTATCAGAACTACTCGCTCTCCTTCCTCGAGCCCTGGCTCGGCGGCAAGCGTCCCAACCAACTCTCCTTCTCCATATTCTACTCCAAGCAGAGCGACATCAACTCCAATTATTATAACTCCAACTACTACAATAATTACTACAACTATCTCTACGGCTACGGCTCGAGTTATAATTCCTACAATTACGACAACTACTACGACCCCGACAAGTACGTCAAGATGCTCGGCGTGTCGCTCGGCTTCGGTAAGCGCCTGCGCTGGCCCGACGACTATTTCACCTTCATGGCGGAACTCTCCTACACGCGCTACATGCTGAAAGCCTGGCAGTACTTCCTCATCACCGACGGCAACTGCAACAACGTCAACCTCTCGCTCACGCTCTCCCGCTCGTCTACCAACCATCCCTTCTTCCCCACCAAGGGTTCCGAACTTCTGCTCTCCGTGACCGCCACCCCGCCTTACTCGCTTTGGGACGGCAAGGACTATAAGAACCTCGCCACCAACTATCAGAGTGCCAACTATCAGGCAGAGGCGAAGGAGAAGTATCGCTGGATTGAATACAACAAGTGGAAGTTTAAGTTCCGCTCTTTCACCGGTTTGATGGGCATCACGAAGACCCCCGTCCTGATGACGCGCGTAGAATTCGGTATCCTCGGCTCTTACAACCGTTACAAGAAATCGCCCTTCGAGGCGTTCTATGTGGGCGGCGACGGCACGTCGGGCTACTCCTCCGGCTACGCCACCGAGACCATCGCCCTGCGCGGTTACGACAACGGTTCGCTTGCCGGCAGTGCCAGCAGCAACGCTTACGCTTATAGCCGCATGACGCTTGAGTTGCGTTACCCCGTGATGATGCAAACCTCCACCAGCATCTACGCCCTCGCCTTCCTCGAAGGCGGTAATGCCTGGACAAATATTAAGGACTTCAACCCCTTCGACATGAAGCGTTCCGCCGGTGTGGGCGTGCGTATCCTCCTGCCTATGGTGGGTCTCCTGGGCGTTGACTGGGCTTACGGTTTCCAGAAGTATATCAACGGGCAGAAAGTCGGCGGCAGCCAGTTCCACTTCATCATCGGACAGGAATTTTAAGCGCGCCCCTACTTGTTCCCTCGTCTACTCGTCTACTCGTTTACTTGTTTACTTGTTTACTTGTTTACTAAAAAACTCGTCTACTTGTTTACTCGTTTACTTGTCTACTCAAAACACAACATCCATGAAAAAACTCATTTTCCTCCTTATGCTTTGCGGCTGTGCGCTCAGCGCCTCCGCCCAGAAGTTTGCACTGGTGGATATGGAATATATCCTCCAAAACATTCCCGCTTACGAGCGTGCCAACGAGCAACTCAACCAAACCTCCCGCGCTTGGCAGGCCGAAGTTGAGGCGCTCAACAATAAGGCACAGCAACTCTACAAGAACTATCAGAACGAGGTGGTCTTCCTCTCCGAAGCGCAGAAGAAAGAGCGCGAGCAGGCCATCGTAGAAAAAGAGAAAGAGGCTGCCGAACTCAAAAAGAAGTATTTCGGTCCCGAAGGCGAACTTTACAAGAAACGCGCCAGCCTCATCGAGCCCATTCAGGACGAGATTTACAACGCCGTAAAGGCCATTGCCAAGCAAAAGAGTTACCAACTCGTGCTCGACCGCGCCGCCGACAACGGCATCATTTTCGCTTCCCCCACTATCGACATCAGCAACGAAGTGCTTTCTAAGTTAGGTTATTCTAAATAAAATATATAACTTTGCCGCCGCGTTGCATATAAGCGAATGACGAAGCACTTGTTTACTAAAAAACTCGTCTACTCGTTTACTAAAAACTCGTCTACTAAATAATCAACACATCATTATAATTACAACAATGTTTAAGAAAATCATGCTTGCCGTGCTCCTCGCAGCACCCATCACGCTCTGTGCGCAGAGCGCAGCCAAATTCGCCCATTTCGACTACGCCGCCGTAGCGCAGGCCATGCCGGAATACAAAACCGCGATGACCGAACTCGAAGCCCTCGGCCAGAAGTATCAGACCGAACTTGAAGGAATGCAGACGGAACTGCAAACCAAATATGAGAAATATCAGAAGGAAGTGACCGAAGAAACGCCTGAGAATATCCGCACGCGCCGTCAGCAGGAAATTCAGGAAATGGGCGAGCGCCTCGAACAGGCACGCCAGGACAACCAGCAGGCTTTCGAGCAGGCACGCGTTAAGAAGACGCAGCCCATCATGCAGAAGATTGCCGATGCCGTCAACGCCATTGCCAAGGAAGGCAACTACGTTTACGTGTTCGACCAGGCCGCCGCTGCCAACAGCAACCTCTTCATCAACGAAACGCTCAGCGAAGATGTTACGAAGAAGGTTTGGCGGACATTTTTTGGTTTGTTTTGGTGGAATTAGCTGTCGGATTTTTTTACAAAAACAATAAAAACCGCTTGCCTCGTTTGAAGCCCAAGGGCACGCCGCCGGTCTTAACGTCGAGCCTGTGAGCCTAAACGGCTCACGCTCGCCCTTAATCCCTGCGGCTGCGGTCGGTGCCCGCCCGCTTCAAACGACGCAAGGAAAAAACAGAAAAAAGTAAAGCACTTCTTTTTACTATTTACAGAGAAAAGTAAATGTCCACTTTTTTCTGTTTTTTGCTTGTCCTGTGTGGGCGGGCGGGAACCGACCGTAGCCTTAGCAGATTAAGAACAAGACAAAAGTCGGTAGACTTTTAGGCTTGGCTTAATCGGATAAGGCGAGCCGTTAGGCCACACTGGACAAGCGGTTTTGATTGTTTTTGTCAATTCAATCACTCTTGCCTTTCAATCCCCAATAAAAAACGCCGTTTCCGGGCGCAAGGCTTTCAACCTGTCGCGCAATTCCTTGGACCGCCCGTTGCAGCAAGCGTCGAGCCGCTGCCAAAAGGCGGCACTGTGGTCGAAATGCACCGTGTGCGTCAGTTCGTGCAGCACCACGTAGTCCGAGAGTTCCACGGGCAGCAGCGGCAAGGTGACGGCGAGGCTGATACCGCCCTGCGCCGAGCAACTGCCCCAGCGCGACGACACGCGGCGAAAGGCCGCCTTTGAGTACTCGAAACCGTGCAGTTCCGCCAACGCCGCCACGCGCCCTTCGTAAGCCGTGGCAAACACGTTCCGCGCCGCCGCCTCATACATGCGGCAAGCCATTAAGCCCCTCTGCGTCCCGTCCAACCGCTCCAACGCCTGTTGCCCGAAGCACCCAGTCGCCTCTGTAAACACCATCTTGCCGCGCTCCCCCGGCAGTGCACGTCCGAAAGCCGTCGGCGCGTCCACGGTGCTGCGCTTATAGGCTACGTAAAGCGCGCCCGGACCGTCGTCCACGATTTTCAGCGAAAAGCGCATAAAGGGCGAGGAGATGGCGAATGTGCCGTCGGCCATACTGCCCGTATGGGCTACGCTGCCCGCGTTCGTTTCCGTCTTTTCCAACCAGCGTTGCAGCAGCGGCCGTTTCTCCGCCACGATGTCCGCCGCCTCTGCGGGCGACAGGCACGGCGGCCCGCTCACCACGATCCTCCCTCCTTTCAAGGCAATGCGCACGTGGAGCATATTCGAGGCATGGCGCAGATAATAAACGCCAATTTCGGCGTCGCGACATTCTATAAGGCTTTTCATTGGTTGTTAGAAATTGCTTTTTTTTTTGTCCACGAATTATTTTTGTTTTTTGCCCACGAATTTTCGTGCAAACGAGCGCAATCAAGTTTACTTGGATTGCCGAGTGCCGCTGAAAATGTCAAGAAATCTCACGAATCTACACGAATTTCTCAGTCCTATTTATTAATGGCGACCTGTACGGTCGCACGAATCACACGAATACAAGCGAGCACAGTCGAAAATCTCAAATACCATCATTGAATTCGTGAAAATTCGTGCGACCGTACAGGTCGCCATTTTCAAAGAGTTTTGAATTCGTGAAAATTCGTGAGATTCGTGGGCATATAAAAATTGTTTGTGGGTAAATAGCGCGCATATTATCCTACCGCGAAGTTATGAAAAAGGGTGGGAGAGATAAGGGCGAATGTTCTGTTTTTTTTGCCCCTTTCATCTATAAAATGCGCATTTCTGTCGAAATACATTAAACGATTTGGGGCATAAAGCGTCAAATACATGTAACGATTAAACCAAAAAGAATATGAAAAAAGCATTTATGATGATTGCCGCGCTTTTCCTGATGATTGCGCAGGCTAACGATGCCAATGCGCAGCGTCCCGGTATGGATCCCGAGATGCGTGCCGAGTTTGCCAAGATGGCGGCGCAGAAAGTGGCAGGCGAGTTGAAACTCGACAAGGCCGAGCGCGAATGGTTCGAACCGCTTTACATGGAATATGCCGACTCGCTGCGCAAGGCGCAGAAAATCGACCTCCCCGAGAAGAACAAGGAAATTAAGGAAATGACCGACGACGAAGCACTCGCAGCCGTAGAGAAGATGTTTGCCTCTCAAGAGCGTGCCCTTGCCGTGAAGCGTGCCTACTATGAGCGATTCAAGGAAAAGCTCACGCCGCAGCAACTCTTCCGCCTCTTCCGTCCGAAAAACGAGCGTCGCCGCGCGGCTCAGGGACAAGGTCCGTTTGGTCCCGGCATGCCCCCGCCTCCGGGTATGGGCGGCGGTTTCCACGGCCGTCCCGGCTTCTGATATGCCTGATACCCAAAAAGGGCGGCAGTGCCCGCCCCCGAGAGAAGTTGTTTAGACTTACGTTAAATAAAGGTGTTTTTCAATTTAATCCAACACAAAAACTAAAAACAACTTCTTATGTAGCACCCGATACGCTGTGCAGCGCATCGGGTGCTTTCTTTTTGCCTTGTAGCGCAAGGCGCGTGTGCCCTGAATGGGGCAATGCACGCACTCCCTATACGCATTTTTTTACCCGAAAAACCCTTCAACTATTCATTTTTATCCTTATTTGGTTGTATTTTAGAGATTTAATACTGAAAGGTTTGCGTTCCAAACCTTTCAGCAACCCGTCACAGTCATCCATTTCCTGGGCGTATGCGATACGCCCTTTTACTGCCGACGCGGTCGAAAATGTCAAATTTTGAAGCAGATATTTTTTGCTATCCCCAATCTATTTTTTTCTAAGTCCTGAATAATTTTTACTATCTGCGCAGAAAAAGTTTGTTACAAAGTTTGTAACACGTATTACAAAGTTTGTAATATGTATTACAAAGTTTCTAACATGCGTTACAAACTTTGTAACAAAAACTTTCATATAGGATAGTAAAAACTATCAAGCAGAAAGGCAAAATTTGCTGCTTGAAAAGAAAAATTATCACGGAGATACGCGCGGCGGTCACATGTGATTGTTATGGGCTGCGCTAAACGCCCAACCCTTCATCGCTGAAAGGTTTGAGGTACAAACCATTCAGCCGCAATCATCTTGATACCAGACAGTTGAGACAAATGCTGAATGGCTGAAAGGTTTTTTCGGGTAAAAAATGCGTATAGGGAAATGTTTATTTGGGCAAAGTTAGCAGGGATTGGCTATAAAGCAATGGAGGCTGCGCCAACACTGGCGCAGCCTCCTAAAAACGGAAACCTGTTTGTAAGAATAAGTGGCAGTTACCAGGAGGCGGTACCGCTCAAAGTCTTGGTTTTGCCGTATATTAAGGTTTGCAGATAGGGTTCTAATTTTTCCATCTTATCTATAACGATACAATCCACCGCCATGGCATCGTTTACAGGCGAATTGTCAAGATAGGCGGAGAGGAAGGAAGTTTTGTAGAACTCTGTGTTGCTGTTCTTATATGCTTCAACCTTTGCTTTGTTTTCCTTCACCGTCATGGTCATCTTGTAGGCTGTGCCATTGGCGATGGTGAAGACAGGTGACGCAAAACGGAAGGTCTTTGCAAAATTGAAATGTGAGGGCATATTCGTCCAGATTTTGCCCCAGTAGTCCGTTGTCTGGTTAAAAGAGTTGTCCGCTCCGGTGAGCACGCGCGTCACTTCCTTGCCCGTAGCAAGGTCGGTGTAGGTCACTTCCACATCGGCGGCGGCTACCATGTCGGTAGAGGTGTACGCAACATACTGGAACTGCTTGGTAGTTGCTGCGGGCGGGTTGGTGCCGCCGTTACCATTGCCGTTGTTGTCGTCGTCGTCGTCGCCGCAGGAGGTTACGCCGCAGCAAAGAACGGCGCAGGCGAAGGCTAGTATTTGGGGTTTCCGATTATTTTTTTCTGTGGATTTTTATTTAATCACCGTGATGCGTCCTTGCGGTTCGCGGTAGATGCTGGGCACGCCATTCTTGAAGTGCTCCGAGAAGTAGGCGATGGTGATGTCGGTGTCGGTTCGCACGCCGTCCTCCAAGCGCTCTGCCGGACGCAGCACGCGGATTGTGCCGCCGGCGTAGCCCACGAAGGAGTTGGTGGCGAGCGTGTAGTTTGCGTTGAGGTCGATGGGGGCATACGTGCCGTCGGCCTGCAACACCTGCACGTTCTTCACACGGCGTTCGCCTGTCACGGTGAGCAGGTTGTCGGGGGACACTTCGAGGCTATCTGCGATGCGCGTGTCTACGGTGTACTTGATGCCGGAGCATTGCAGGAACGAGCCGTTTACGGCGGGGCAGGTCTTGGAGCCGATCTCAAGCGCATCTACGATCTGCTGACCGGTGGCTTTTAGGATGCACAACCAGTTGCTCATGGGCAGCACGTTGATGATGCTACGGACTGTCACGTCGCCGGCTTCGATGTTGGTGCGAATGCCGCCGCCGTTGATCAGGCAAATCTGCGCCCCCGCCACTTCGCGCTGTATGTCGGTGCAGAGGTCGCCGAGGTTGGTCTCGATGCAGCGTATGGTTTCAGGTCCGTACTCGCCGTCGGCGTGCAGGGTGAAGTCGGTGTGTGCAATGACCTTGCCCACGCGGTGGTCCATTTCCTTGGCAATCTCGTCCACCTTTGCGGAAACGGCGGCGTTCGTGTAGTTCATGTTGTCGGTAGGCACGAGTTCAGGCTGCAGTTTGCCGTTGGCAGTAATGACGAGTTTGCCCACGTTTTTCATCTTTGTGCCCGTTTCGAGGCGCAGCACGGGTTTGCCCTCGCTGTTGTTGATCCATTCGCCGGGCTCGGTGGTGTGCTGGTGGCCGTCGAACACGGCGTCGATGCCGTGGGTCTTTTGGATAAGGGGTATGGAGTACGTCACGACGTCCTTCTCCTTAGATTCGCCGAGGTGGGAAAGCACCACGACGCTGTCCTGTAAGTCGTAGATAAACTTGCCGCTGACGGGGTCGGAGAAAGAGTAGGAGTTGGAGAGCTGTGCCGACGGCGTGAGCACGCCGATGAACGCCACCTTGCGGTTGCCGAGTTGCTTGATGACGTAGGGGCTGTGCACCAGTTTGCCCGTGCGCAGGTCGATGAGGTTGGCGCAGGTGACGGGTGCTTTGAGCATAGAGGTGAGTTTGAGCATCTGGTCTGCGCCGTAGTCGAACTCGTGGTTGCCCAGTCCCACGGCATCGTAGCCCACGAGGTTCATGAGGTCAACGATATACTCTCCCTTTGAGAGCGTGCCTTCCACACTGCCTTGCGAGAAGTCGCCGCTGGAAGTGCAAGCCACGTAGGCGGTGTCGGCGGCAACGATGGCATCGCGGTAGCCGGCAAATTTGACGTAGCCCGATACGTTGCAATGCACGTCGTTTTCAAAGAGAAGCACGATGCTCTTTTCCTGCTGTGCGGGCGGCGGTGTGGGTGTCTGCATCTGTGCAGGTGTGTCGTCGGAGCAGGCTACGAGGAACATCAGCAGTACCGGCAAGAAGGCGAGCCATGATTTGTGTGAGAAATTATGTTTGAACATGATAGATGAGTTTGTGAAAAATTGAGTTTTCTCTGATTTTTTGGATAAAAACCAAATAAAACCGCTTGTTCAGTGTGAAGCCCATAGGCATCGCCTTATCTCAGAAATTCCGAGTCTGAAAGCAGAGCTTTCGCCTCGTCCTTTCTGCGTTAAGGCTGCGGTCGGTTCCCGCCCGCTTCACACTGAACAAGGTAAAAACCAGAAAAAACACACCTTCATTAAAGTTCAATGAGGTTGCAGCTTCATCTTGGTACCGTTTCATGGTTTTTTATGGTTTTTACCTTGCTGATGGTGAAGCGGCCGTTTTTAACGGCCGTAGCCGAAGTGATTAAGGGCGAGCGTGAGCCATAGGCTCACGAACTCGTCATTAAGCACAGCGGCGCACCCGGTAGGGCTTCACCGTCAGCAAGTTGTTTTTATCGGTTTTTATCTAAGGTTATACGCCTCCTACCTTAGATACAGCGTGGTACCTCTGGCGGCTTTGAGGGTGAGGGGCTGGGTGGTGCGGTACACCTTGCCCTGCGCAGCGGAGTAGTAGGCGAGGGTGAGGGGCTCGTCCTCCGTGTGGGCGTAGACTTTGAGGCGATAGAGGCCGTCGGCAAGGCTTGCCACCGTGCCCCGGCACTCGCTGCCGCACATCACCGCCAGTTCGTCGCCGTCGCCGGGGCCGATGGTCTCGGCACAGGCGTAGGGACCGCCCTCGTCGAAAGCCGGCACGAGGTCTTCGTTGAACCCGAAGTCGCCGTCGGCTATCATTTCAAAGCAATTATTCACTGTGAACACGCGCTTCAGACGGGCGGAGTAGTATTTCAGGCTGACGGCAGCATCGCCCGTATTGCCGCGCAGGAACAGAAAGCCGAAGCACTCCTGCTTCTCTGCACCGTCCTCCTTGTAGAGAGAAAGGTTGCACACGCCCCGGCACTCGTTGCCCACGAAGGCGGCAATCATGTCGTCCTCCGAGGCTGTGGGCATCAGGGCGGGGCAGAGCGTCACCAACCCCATCATGCTGCACTCATAGGCAGTCATGTCGGGAGTTTGCCAAGCGGGGCGCTCGTCCGTGCCCTGCCACTGCACCGTCCAGCGGGGTGCTGCGGCTTGCGCGCTTTCGGTCAATCCGCCAGTCGTAGGCGTTTGCGGCGTTTCGGCCGTGGCGGGCGTTTCGGGGTCGTCCGATCCGCATGCCGTTGCCGCAAAGAGCGGCAAGGCAAGCAGCAGGGAATAATAGAGGGGTTTTATTAGTAAACGAGTAGACGAGTACACGAGTAAACGAGTAGACGAGTAAACGAGTACACGAGTCTTATGCGAAGTGTTCATTGTTTGATAAGTTTGAATGAATGGCTTTCGCCGTTATACGTAATCGTTGCGATATAAACGCCCTCGGCCAGTGCGGCGGCACCCATCCAGCGGTAGTTTGTGAGCGGAGCATCGGCCGTGGCCTGATAGCGGTGCACGAGCGTGCCGCCGAGGCTATAGACGGCGAAGGTCACCTCCGTGCCTGCGGGTGCGGCTGCCGAGAAGTCGATGAACTTGTCGAAGGGGTTAGGTCCTGCCTTGCAGCCCGCTGCGGAGGCGAAGTTGATTTGCGTGGGCGCTAAGTACGTGCCGCTTACGGCGTTGACCGTATAGCCCACGGGGCTGGCGGTCTGTGCCACGGTGGTCTCGCCGCGCAGCAGTTCCATGCGCAGGGCTTCGGCCATGTCGCCGCCGATGCTGAGGTAGAAGCGTCCGTCGGGGGCGGCAGTAGCGATGCCGCGCAGTTCGTTGCCCGCGTAGGCGGCGAGGCGGTCGCCCGGTTCAAGATCGATGCCCGTCACCTGTGCCACCATTGTCATGCTGCTTGCATAGGGGTTGCGGAACGTTTCGCCGGTCTCCGTGCCGCGCATCTGCTGCGGCGAGGCGAGGGCATACGAACCGTTGGTTTGCAGCACGGGATAGGTGAATGAGGCAGGCGTGGCTGCGGTGCGCTTCATCATGTAGCCCTCGCCGGCTTTGAGGTAGGAGAGGTTGCCGCGCCAAAGGCGGTGTCCTGCGCCATCGTCGGAGAAGATGGCAAACTCGTTTTGCGACTTAATAATGTCGCCGTCGGCGGCTTCGTCGTAGTAGTCGGCGAGTGCCTCGCTAATGGGCAGGTTGACAATGGGCGTGAAGCCGATGCCGTTCCAACCGGGCAGCAGGTTGATGGTACATTCGTCGGTCTGTTGCAGCAAGAGGCCCGAGATGCGCATAGTTTGCGGCGTTCTCACCTTTATTTTGAAGAGGTGCTTGTTGTCCACGGGGATCTTTAGATCTTCTTCTTCTTTGTATGTAACTCTATCACCCTTTATGCAAGTGACAGCCTTGCCTATATTGAAATCCAATACGGTGTTTCGGCAGGAGGAGTTTAATAACGTCGCCTAAGGTGTAGCTCTTGGTCTTGGATGGGCTCTTCACGGCGAAGGATACCCAGTTGCAGCCCGCGTGCAGCTGTATGCTCTGCTGCAAGATGTCGCCGCCCTCGATGATAAGGGGATTTTGCAGTGTGCCGTGGAGGGCGTTGGCGGCAAACTTAAACACCGTGCCGGGCTTGCCGTCCTCGGTGAGCATGGCCTGATAGATAGCACCCGTGCCCGAGTCCCAAATGTAGAAGGTAAGGTTTTCTGCCGTTCCTGACGTGCCGTAGACAGTGAGGAACACGTGGCTGTCGCCTGTCACGTTGTCCACAGAGTTGTGGGCCACGCCGATACATTCCTTTCCGCAGAACACGCCCACCATATCGTCGGGGTCGGTAGAGATTTTGCCGTTGATGCGGATTTGCCCGCAAATGCTCATGGAATTTTCGCTTTTGTCCATATTAACCGACCAGTCGGGACGGATAGGGTTCACCTTGATGGTGAGGGTGAGCGGCTCTGCCACGCCGTTGTCGTTCACGAGATAGATCACCTCGTCGTAGGTGCCGGGGTTGATGCTCTGGTTGATAGAGAACGAAATGTCTTGCGAGCCGAGCGCGGTTACGTTGCCCTCAATCGGGGTCACGGTGAGCCAGTCGGGCATACCCTCGATGGTGTAGTGACGGCGCTTGCCGCCCTTGTTGTGGATAGTGGTGGTGAACTGCATGTATTCCTTCCATTCGTAGTCGAACTCCTGCTTGATTTGGTTGTTCTCCCATTTCAGGTCGTTGCGGTTCACATACACCCACATCATCACGGGACTGGCCATTTCGTTGCCGTTGAGGTCGGTCACGTCCTTCACGGTCACGTAGACCGTGGTGCCTTCGATTTCCTTGTCGGGCACGTCGAGGTTCACGATGAGCTGGTCGTTCTTGGCGGCGTAACTGAACTTCACGTTCTCTTTCAGTCCGAGGTCGCGCATCGGCGCGAAGTCCTTTTTGTCGGCCAGCATGGAGACATCGCCGATGATGAGCGTGTCCACGCGGCTGGTGTAGTTGCCGAAGGGGTCCTTGTAGCGCTTGGCACTGAGCGGCGTGAAGGTAAGTTTATAAGTATTGTCCATCTGCTTTTCGCTGCGGCTGAACGGCAGCCATGCCACGAGTGCCATTTCGTCGCCGTTGGGGTTCACGTTGTAGATGTCGCTGATCACCGTGGGCGGCAGGGCAGCCGACCACAGCATCACGTCGTCGACGTTGCCCTCGAAGCGGTCGGTCACGTTGTCGGTGAAGCCGCCCTCCTCTGCTTCGGTGAGGGTGTGGCAGGCACCGATGTAGGTGCGCGGCGAACTGAAGCCGCCGAGCGAGTCGACTGCGAAGGTGGTCATTAGGGCGTTGTCCACGAAGATATTCACGAGGTTGCGCGGACGGTTCACGGTGAGGGCGTAGTGGTGCCACTGTCCGTCACTGTAATTGCGGTCGATGCGTGCCTCTCGCTTGCCGGAGCGGTAAACGGGCCGGCCGTTTTCGAGACCGATGTAGAACTTATTCTCCGCGTCGGTATCGGTGCTGTCCGCGCGGCCGTTGCAGAGGAGTGCCATCGTGTCGCGGCTGGCGGTCTTGAACCAGAAGGAGAGGGTGTAGTCCTGCGTGGCGGTGCGGCTGAAATACCGCTCGTCGAGTGAGCAGAGCCGTTGCTCCTTGACCCTTGTCGTGGAGCGTGGTGCCCGTGCCTTCGTTCATCGGATAGCAGTCCACCAGTCCGGCTTCGTAGCCGCTGAGGCGCTTGAAGCTCATCTGGTTCAGCTCTGCCGGACCGAGCACCTTGTTCCAAAGGCGTGCTTCGAGCATATTGCCCACATAGGCATCGCCCATTTCCTTGCCCGTCGGGTCGGCCGCGCCGAAGCACAGGCGACCCGTCTGCTTGTAGTCGGGAATGGTGTCGAGGTTGGCGGCAAGCTGCTTGTTGCCTTGGTAGAGCTTGAGGCGGTGCGTGCCGGCATCGTAGGTGGCGGCCAGCTGCGTGAAGCCCTTGAAGAGCAGTTGCTCATTGGAGGTGACGATGGCGGTGTCTTTGCCCAAAACAATGGCTTGCAGGCGGTTGTCGCCGGTGAGGCGCAGTGCGAAGTGCCCGTCATCGCCCGTGTGGCTGAAGAGCGTCATGTCGCGGTGCGTAGCCTCGGGATAGGCCAGCAGCTCGATGGTGAAGTCCTTGTTGGAGAGGTTGCGCTTCACGTTGGTAGCGGCGTAGGTGCTGCCGTCGAAGTGGAGCGAGGTGCTCTGCGTGATTTCGCTGCTGTTGAGATAGCCCGTCACGTCGAAGTTGTTCACCTTGCTCAGATAGTTGCCGGCGATGTCTTCGCTGAATATAATCTTGATGTCGTCGGTTGCCGTAAGCACGCCGTTGGCGGGCTGCGTGTTACCGAAGGGTGCGGGGCGGCGCGTATCCTTCACACCCGAGAGGACAGGCGTGGACGAGGTGACGAAGCCCGTGCCGTAGCGGCAGTAGGTCACGGCGCGGAGGTCGTAGAGCTGCTCCGTGGGATCGGTCTCGCCGAAGAAGCGCGCGCTGATGTAGCCGTTCGTGCCGAGCATCTCCTTCGTGCCGCCGGCAGCGGCGTAGAGCGTGGAGTCGGCGTAGTAGCTGCAAATGTTCACCCAGTCCTTCTCGGGCTTGTTGGTGAGTTTGTATTGCAGTTCGATGTGGTCGAAACCGCGCTGGTTGACGTTATACTTGTCAATGCGCACGGGCAGGTAATAGCGTCCGTCTTCCTGCGGCGACTCGGTGTTCATCACCCACTTGTTCTCTGGCGTGGTGATATTGATTTCGCCCGCCGAAGGCACAAAGTGTGCGGAGATGGTGGCCTTGCTGTTCACCGTGGGATCGCAGCCCGATATTACTTGCAGTGTGAGGTCGTCGTAGTCAAAGTCCTGCCCTGCCCAAACTTCAAGCGTGCGGTAGGAAGCCTGTCCGGCAGGTATCACCATGGGATAGCCATCAGTAATAGCTTCGCCGTCAATCAGCACTTTCGCACCCTTGGGGTTGTTGGAGAGATAGAGGTTGAAGCCCACTTGGTTCGGGTCGGGCACTTCCGCCTCGTTGGTAAAGCGCAGGTTGAAGATGGCGGGCTTGTCGATAGGCACATTGCTCACGCTGCGTTGCTCCACGTGGATTACGGGTTTCTCTACCTGCTTCGTCTTTGCATTTATCACTGTACTGCTGTTATAATACTTAGGCTTGTACTCATCTTCATAGGGGCAGCAGGTAGCACCGCCTACCGTGCGGAACACAATGCCGGAATAATATCGCGCATTTTTATCGTAAAACGAGGCAGCACCTCCGTTGTCGACCTCATCGTGTATATCCTGCATATAGCGGTCATACTCGTCGGTCTCCGCCGCCCAACCATTTGTAATATAGGAAGCGAGTGTATCGTGCTCCTCGACAGTGCGGTACACGTCCACCGTCAGATTGCTACGGCGGTTGGCACTTAGGGTATAGCTGATTGTGCGGCTGCGCGATGTAGTGTAAGAGCCGTTTGAAGGATTGCCGCAATTCATCTCTAATACCGGGATGAGACTCAGACTCAGTTTGTATCCGAAAAATTCCAGTTCAAAGCCTTTCGTTATATCCTTCCAAGCAGAACTCCGTTTGTCAAATTTCTTCATCCATTTGCTAATGAACCCTAAACCGCTCAAAGAAGGCAATTCCGCTTTCAGGGCCGTTGGCGTGATGACATACCTCGAGGTATTGACATCGCCTTGGTAGGTTTCAGAATAACTGATCGGCGCTTCGCCGCTAAACGAAATAGTGTTGATTTTCTCGGATACACAGACTTTCTCCATTTCGTTCTGAGCAAGGAAACCAATCCAAGTCATGATGCTTTTATTGATATTGTACACCTTGTCATAACGCGTCTCTGACTGATAATTATCTGGTTCGATAATCATATAGCTCACGGTGTCGCAAGTGGTGTTGTAAGTCAGAATGGAGTCTTCACCAGCTACAACTATTGAGTTAAGACTGCCGAAATCTTTATCTCCAACGGGCTTGCAACTCCAATATACTGGTGCTTTCAGTTTCTCTGCCATTTGCTTGGCTTCTGCGTGAGTGCCAGTGAAGAGCAGTTGGTCACGCTGCGCAACCAAGTTGGGAATCAAGGTCTTTTCAATATAATAGCCCGTATAGACGAAATCTGTGGTAATGTCGTTCCCCACATTGTAGCTCTCATCGCTCACCAAATAGTATTTGTTACCATTCTCTGCAACGGAAGAACTTATCACTTTCAGGGTTTTGCCCAATTCGCTACCGCGCATCTGCTGATACATCTTGTCGTCGATAGCACGGACGCTCAACATCGGCGTAATAACCATAGCCTGCATTGCGCCGATATATACGTCAGCGTCTTTACCGACCATAGCTTGCGAACTGCTGGTGGAGATATCGGTAGAGGTTGATATCTTAAGCGTAGTGTTCTTGTCTACATGATAGCCCGAAATGAGATCAAGGTTATAACCAGCTGATTTATTGGTATTGTAATAATCGCCGTATACAACTGGTGCGGCAGTCACACCGGAAAATTTGTTAAATCCCCCTCCGGAAGTAAGGCCAACTTTTATTCCAGCTTTTATATCTAAATTATACTTGTAGGAATAACTATAAGAGGCACCTTGCTTTAAAGTTGATTTACTACCCGAACCGGGAGGATCGCGCAAAATATCCAACAGGCAGGCATTAGGCTCGCTGGTAATGATCTTACCGCCGGGCTTCTGCTTGCCACCCAGTACATAGGCACGAAGCACATCTGACTCAATCGTGCGGTTTTCTAACGTTGCAGAAATGGAAAAACTGCGTAAGGCATCGGTACCCGTTTGCGTGTAGGTCACATTGGTGACAGGTACCTGTATCTTGCTCTTGCCGAGGCTGTCCAGTGTTACAGTTACATCTTTGTTCTCTGCATAGAAACCATTATGCACCTTCACTTTCGTGCCTGCCAACGGACTGGAAGAGTATTTGCCAAGAACATCGTTGTTATAATAGTAGTCCTCGTGCGCCGAAACTTCAAAGGCATAGAAGTCGCCGGCTTGGAACACGGGATAACCGAAGGTATAGGTCTTGGCGTTCGCATCATAGAGCGGCACGGTGGCTTTGTTGCCAGCCATATTGGCGGCATCGTACTTCAGCATACCGAAATAGCCCTGTTTGTCGAAGTTTATTTGCTTGTAGGTGATCTTTGACTCGCTGCGATAGATGCGGTCGTAGATTGCGTTGTAGCTAACGGTGTCGGTCAGGGAGTCTTTGTCGACCACGTAGGTCGCCGTGGAGTCTACCAGCTCGAGGGCGCCCGTGAGGTCGAGCGTCTCGCCCACCTTGCCCTCCTGGAAGAGCGTGGTGTAGCCTTCGGCAGATGCCTCTACCACCTTGTATTGCACGGGATAGAGTTCGGCGATGTATTCGCCCGTCTGCTCGTTGGGGCGAATGATGATGCGGTGGCGCTCATAGTCCACGGCGTTGCTGTAAGCCGCGTTGAGGTGGGTGAACTCCTTGTGGCGCGTGCGCACCTCGTCGTCCAGTTGGTCTTTCACAATCCAAGAGGTGTTGTCGCCCTCGAGCTGAAGCACGAGGCGCAGGCTGTCGCCGAGGTTGTTGGTCGAGAGGGAGCGGCCGAGGGGCTTGCCGCCTTCGGTCATGCCGCCCACCATGCGCCCCATGAGTTTCACCTTGGTCTCGTCCCAGAAGCGCACCTCATAGACGGGACGCTCGAAGTTGTAGTATTTGTCACCCTCCTCGTCGAGCAGGTAACCGTTGTTCATAAAGGTGTGCCCTTCCTTAACGACCTGCACGGTGTTTACGCCGCGCGGCACGTAAAACTCAAACTCGCCCTGTTCGTTGGTGGTAACGGCCTTGCCGTTGCGCTGCAATTCGCTTCCGTTGATGAGGAAGCTGGCATGGCGCACGGGAATGCTCGAACCTTCGTAGAGCACCGTACCGCTCAACATATAATAAGAGGTGAGGTCGAAGTTGTAGTTGTTCTTCTCGTAGTTCGTACCATCGAAGGTGACGCTGATGCCGCCGTCGGGCGAGAACTTCTGCCCCGTGGCCGACTGTGGCGTTAGGGTGTATGTGGTTTCGCCTTGGACAGGCAGACCGCTGATGCGGTAGTAACCCGTCTCGTTGGTGAGGCCTTTGTACCAAAGTTTGTCTGTGCCCAATCCGTTATCTGAAGCCATGCCTCCTTTCAGGTCTTTCTCTTCGCAGTTATAATAAGTTTTACCGTCTATTACTTGCGTGCCCATATCGGTACGCCTGCGATATACGATACCGTCCATATGCTGCACATCGTATTCGCCGTGTTTGGTATAGTCGGCTATGCGCTTGCTCAAGGGATTGCTGGCACTGAAATCGTGTTCGTCGAAACGCCAGTAAAGCATCAACCCATTCTCTGATCCGCCCAGGATGCGCGAATAGTTCTGCTTGATTTCCGAAGGCGAAAGTGCCCTGTTCCACAGGCGTACATCATCATACACGCACCTGCCGTGCATCAGATAATTATCTAATGCAATGAGTTGTCGATTGTTGAGGAATGTTGCTTCGCCACCAAGCTCCAGATAGGCAGGCTGACCAGTGCCAGCGGGCTTCACCGTGCTCTTCATCAATGCATTGATCTCACCATTTAGATAAATCTTAATACTATCGGTACCTGCATCGTATGTTGCCGTAAGATGATAGAAAGTTTTGGAAAATATATCTTTTTGCGCAGATGCCAAAACAGATTCCCCTTCGCTGCCGCGCACTTTGAAAGATTTACTATATCTAAAGGTATTATGCCATTCATGAGGTTGAAGTTGCAACTTATAATCACCGAAACGAAAGAGTGTTATCTCGTTTCGAATATCTTGCGGCTTCACCCACATTTGAACCGTGAAACTCTGGGGTTGGGGCGTTGTGCTTTCGCTGGCTACATAGTAGGATGTTGCATAAGGCCCGGTACCGTCAAAGATGGCAACTTTATTATCACCAACCGAAGACACCCCATTCACGATGACTTCCACATTAGGCACGCCGTTGCCGTCGGGGAAGCGCACGTAACCATCTACGGTACCCGTGGCAGAGGCATAGCCGTAGCAGGTGTCGCTAATGTTTTCAATCACCGTGGCATTGCACTCGCAAATCGCCTTTACGCGATATTCGTAGAGCGTGCCCGGCGTGATGCGTGTGTCGGTGTAGAACTGTTCGGTAAGGTTAGAGGCAACAACCTGCCATGTCTCGCCATATAGCGTGTACTTGCGGCGCTCCAAGGTGTAGCGGTCAATAGTGCCGCCGTCAGCTCCCCATTGAAGATTTACCTTGTTGCTGTAATAACCGCGAGAGGCTTGCAGGTTTTCCACCTTTCCCGCAGAGTCATAATAGAACTTATCCTTAATATGATAAGTTTCCAAACTCCAATCCATGACGTGCAGCCTGGTTAACTGCCCAGATCCTTCTTGAGGCACGCAACACAATTTGAAATCCTTGTATTGCATACAGGGGCGTTCCAGTTGTACCTTGATAGAGTCGCCCGAAAGCAATTCTTCAAGGCTGATGTCTTGGCTGAATTCTGCCGTCTTTTGGTTGCCCTCGGCATCTTTATAAAGGCCTTGATATTTCAACACCCATTTGGCAACCTCTTCGTTCCAAATAACATCTACATACGCTTTTTTACCTCTTATAGAAGTCGAATCTTTTAGACTTATGTTTTCCTTCGGAACCAAGAAAAGTGCCGTATGGTTTTTATCCCAATCCTTCGATTTGTTGAGTACGGGAGAGTAATAAGTAGGGGTGATGAAACCATAGGTGTAGAGCAGGGTAAGCGAATCGGTTGCCCAACCCCTATTGCTCCATATCTGCGAAGAACTACGCGTTATGCGATAATAAGCCTTCGGGTAATCGGTATTCCAATCTGAACTTTTTTTATTGTAATGCTGCAGCAACACATTAGAAGAATCTTTAAGCGTGTATTCTGCCTCGCCGTTTTCAAGAGTAAAAGTCCCGATAGACTCTGCATCTGAAAAGTCGGGACTGAAAGCGCGTTCCACCTCCACAAAGTCAATATTGTCCCAAATATCCTTGCCTTCCGGGCGGTCTATCGTAAATTTCAGATTGACAGAACCCTGATTGTCAAACGCCATGACCGGAGCTTCCGCAAACTTAATCTGCCGATAAGAAGGAATATAGGCATAAGGAGCCGACTCCGTGAGCGTGGGATTGCTTCCCGAATTGTACTTATAGTTCCCCTTGATCTTGAAATTATAGTATTCCTTGTCGGCATCAAGATAGATGGTGCCGAAGTTGTTGGCGGGCGTTTCGGTAACGGCCATCGTTCTCTGCGGTCCTCTGATGCTATCTTCATTCCAGGTACACGAGATATTGCCCGTAAGGCTTTGGGTGGTGTAATAATTCACGGCGATCTTGTTGGGATGCAGGTCGTCGGTAGAGAGCATCGGGTCTAAAATATTGATAATCGTCTCCTGTTCCGCAATGGTAAAAGTCATAGTTGATAGCAGGCGGTTGGGATTATCGCTTGCGCCGGAACATTCATAACGGGCAATAAGCTGAACATCTGTTGCACCTGCCATTTCCACAGGCGCGAACCATTCCAATTCGGCAGACACCTGTCCGCTGTGCACCTTATTGTTAATCCAACAGGCGGTCTGCTGCGTATCGCTACTGCTCAACGTATAGTTGGACGAACCACGGAACGTGTTATTTTTCTTGGAGGTGAAAGTGCCAGAATAACCATTTGTGACGATTACTGTGCCTTTCAAGGCCTGAATACCGCACCAAAGCGCATCTGCTTCTTTGTTGTTATCATAATCATGGGCATATCCAGAGGTGCCGTGATTGATGACATTCTTTGCCTCGTCATCGTCATATGAAGAACCTGAACGCAAAAATAGCAGTGATTCTACTTTTTGGTTCTTGTTAGCATCGGTGTACTTTGCTATAACCGTCAGCTTTTCCACATAATAATGCCGACTACCCCAGTCGTCGAACATGATTTTCATCTTGATTGACGACTGCGAACTGCCTTGATAGGCCATCATCGCACCTTCTTTGTTAATGAAGTCCTCGGCAAAGGTTGCCAAAGGCAGGCAGAGCAGCCATAGGAATAGGCTGATGCGCCAGAATGATGTGTTGATACGTTTCATAGTATATATGTTTTAATGTTTTATTAGTAGACGAGTTTATATGTTTACTATCCCGTTTTATTTTATCATGATTTATTTTATCATGATTTTCTTGCCGCCGGCAATGACAATGCCGCGCGTATGGGTACTGGCGCGGCGGCCGTCGAGGGTGTAACAAGGGGCAAGAGGCGCGGGGCAAGAGGCGAGAGGAACTGGCAGAGCCGTCGTCGTGTCGTCGCCGTGGCGCACCATGGCACGCGTGAGCGATAATCCTTCGGCTGCGGTGAAGTAGCAGCGATAGCCTTTCGACGTGACGGTGGGGCTGTCGCTGATGAACCAAAACTTATCGTTCTGAATATAATAACTGTTGGCGGGCAGGGCGGCGCGGTCGTAGCAGCCCGTCATCTCAATCACGTAATTGTCGGGCGTGGAGACGCGGATCGGCGCGATGCCTGCCTGAATGGTCTTATCGGTGAACGTGTAGCGCGAAAGGGCCTTGCCCGTCTCCGACACCCAAAGCAGGTAGGGCGTGCCCGCTTGCAGCGCACCCGAGGGGAGCACGTTGCCGAACGAGAGCGTCACATAGGCATCTTCTTCCCGCACGGCTTTAAGTTGCTCGAGGTAAAGACCCGTGCTGCCGAACGCGGCGTGCAGTTCGTCGGCCGAGAGCGCGAAGGGGGCGAGGAGCGTGTTCCAGGCATTAAGCAACATAGTGCGCCGCCACACCACCGTGGGCATGGTGCGCCCGTGGCAGAGGGCGAGAAGCGAGGACTGGTGCGAGGAAAGCTCGTCCAGAACCAAAGTGCTGCCCAAAGCGTCGAAACCAAGCGGCACGGGCAGACCGTCGGTTGATGTTGCCGCCCATTCGCCCTTGCTGTTGAGGCTGGAGAGGAGCGATGCGCCCTTGAAATAATCAAGTTTGGTTTTGGCTGTGCCCAAGTCGGTGGCCTGGGTAGTGTAATCGCTGAAATAGTAGTAGCAAAGCGTTACTTCGGGGATTGTTCCCGAGGCAATCATCGGCGCGATGCGCACGCCCGTGAGTTCTGCCGGGAAATTGTTGGCGGTGCTCACGCAGAGGCAGCGGGCAAAGGAAGCCGCCTCCTCCGTGCCGGTATAATTCAGATAGATGCCCGCGAGGGAGGGCGGCGTGGCGGCCACGGACGTATAGCCCGAAAGGGTGAAGCTACCATAGTTGGCGCAGTCGCTCACGGCGGTTGCGCCCATGCAGATACCGCTTGCCATGACATCGCTCAACTCAGTTTCCTCCGCAGTGGGTGAAGAGAGGGCAAACGAGCCGCGGTTCACGCAGCGCAGCACCGCGCTGCCGCTTGAGAAGCAGATGCCCGCGGCATTGACATCGGCATTGTCCTGAATGGTGAAGTCCGTAGCGCCCAGGCAGTCGGTGACGAGGCCGCCGACCTGTGCGCAGATGCCGCCGGCATAGCGCTTGGAGGTGTCGTCGGTGATGCCGTCGTTGCCGATAACGATGCTGCCGCCCGTGCTGCAAAAGCCCACGCTGCCTGCCACGGCACCGGCGATGCCGCCGATGTAGGCGTTGTGGCCGTCGGCGTGCTCAATGACGACGTTCTCGGTCGTGCAGAAAGCAATCTCGCCGTTGCCGCCGATGGCTCCGGCGATGCCGCCAATGTAGCCGCTCTGATAGGCGGCGGAGGAACTGCCGCCTGCGCCGGTCTTGAATATCTTGATTTTGCTGTCGCGCACGGTGCAGTCGGTCACGGCCGTGCCTTCGGTGTAGGCGTAGCCGCAGAGAATGCCGGCGCGGCATACGGTTTCGGCAATGTAGGCATCACATATATATATATTGTGTAGCAAGCCGCCGATGCCTACCGCTCCAAATAGTCCCGTGTAGCGCAGGAAGTCCACGCCCTTGCTGCTGTTGTCGATGTAGAGTCCGCTCACGGTGTGCCCGTCGCCGTTGAACGAGCCGCAAAAACTGTGGATATCGTCGTCAGGATTGGCGCGGCGGCCGATGGGTGTCCATTGCTGCAAGCTGCCGGCAGTGCCGCCCGCCACGGCTGTCAGCACACCGCTGTTGAGCACGATGTCGTTTTTCAAAATAAAATACTTGCCGGCAAACGTCTCCTCCGTTTCGTTCACGAGGTAGGCAATGTTGGCCAGCTGCTGCGCGGCGGTCACCTGATAGGGGTCGTCCGCCGAGCCCGTACCCGCGGAGCATATCTCCGTCGGTTTGGCGGTGGAATAAGTCCACGCCTCCACGCCCTGCGCTGCGGCAGGAAGTACGGACAGGAGCATCGAAAGTAATATCTGTAAAATGGGAATGCGCATAATCTTTTTGTTTGTGATGGCGTATGCATGCGCCCAGTTAATAATTTCTCAGTGATCTTCCCTTACGACCTAAACCACTCCCAGGCCTCGTCGGAGATTTGCTTCTTGTTTGTGGCTGGGTCTGGCGTGCTGGGATTGTCCTTTGAGTCGCCGCCGCTCGATATTGAGCCGCCCCCGCCCGTGGAGCCCGAAAGCAAAATGCGGCTTTCGGGAAACAAATCAGTGATGCGCATTGCGGGCGGCGCGTACTGCTTTTTACTGCTCTGCTTCATATGGGAAACGTTGTTTTTCATATAAGACCTTTATGCAAATTTATCGAAAAGCCCATAAACACTTTATTACAAAAAAGCCGTCAACGTGAAAAATTGTTTTATTGACGATTGATTTTGTTGCAGTGACGATTTTTAGGGCCTATAAAACATGCTGCAAAAAAAGGACATTCCCTTTTTTAGGGGAATGTCCTTGCAGTTGACGCACATCATGCGCTTGGGTTATGTGGTAGTGGTATTGGTCGTTTCACCTCTCCCCGTATTGGCTGGGGAGCATGCCTTTCACTTTGAGGAAAGAACGCTTGAAAGTGGAGAGCGAATTAAAGCCGCTGCGGCTCGCCACGTCGGCGAGTTTGGGGCGCTCCGATGGCGGCAGGGCGTCGATGATGGCGCAAGCCTCCGCGATGCGGTACTCGTTGACGAAGTCGTAGAACGTCTTGCCGATGTCGCGGTTGAGCACAGAGGTGAGGTACGTTCGGTTGATGTGCATCTCCTGCGCGAGGTCGGCAAGCGTGAGTTTGGGGTTGAGATAAGGCTTACGCTCTTCCATGAGGCGAAGAAGGTCTTGCGACAAGGGCGTATCGTGCGCTGCCGGCGCCTCTGCGGGTTGGCTTTCCGGCACAGATTCGGCAGGTACTGCGTTCTTGGCGGGTACTGCCGCGGAAAACGCACCCATGGCAGCGGCTTCCATGCCTACAGAAACCTCTAAGCCAGAAGGCAGCAGCGTGTCGCAGCCGCTGGGATGGAGAATCAGCACGCGGTGGCGGCGCGCATAGAGGTTCACCACGCCCCAAATCACCATGTTGATGAGGCAAAACAGGCACTCGCCTGCCCAGGAGGGGTCGCTGAATGCTGCGAGGTACGCCACGCACAGCACAAAGTAGCCGCCTGCGCACAGCACCACCCATTGCACATCGATGTCCTCAGTGTATGAATAGTTGGCTTTAAGATATTTGCTGTGCCGCCACGCAAAAATTGCCACCAAAACCATCGTGACAAGGCTCACTGAGACAGCAAAGAGGCAGGCAAGAAATATTATGCCCGACTGCGGCAGCAATAAGTAAGCAATCAGGAACGCCGCCTGCGGGAGGCACAGCCCTGCAATCTGCCAGATGCGCAACCTGCCAGGTCGCGTCACCTCGTAGAACAGGCTGCACGCCAAGGGCACAAGGCAAAGGTCGGTGAGGCTAACGATATCGTCCACCCTGTGGTTGTGCGAGAACTGCGGAAAGAGGAAAACTGCATCTTTCAGGTAGCCCAGCGACTGACAAAGGGAAAAGATAAACACGAGGCGCAGCAACCTGCCCCTGCGGCGCAGGAGAAAGAAATAATAGGTCCAGTAGAAGAAGAAAAAGGTGCTGAATCCGCGCAGATAATGCGCCAGAGCTTCTATAATAGGCATAAGTGTTTTCCGATAGTGCGGTTGCGAAATTACGCAAAAATTAGCATCCGTCCGCCTGTCCTGCCCACTTTTTTGTTTGCTATGGGGCGGAGAAAAACGATTACGCGCCGCCCGCCTTCATTGCGCACGCTTAAAGCAAAAACCTGTTAATGCTCCTTTGCTGCCTGCGCAGAGCGTTCGCGGCGCGTTTGCAATCGTTAAGGCGATGGGGCGCGAAGATTTAGGGATAATTAAGAAAAGAAGAATTTGCTCCGAGAAATTTCTGGCGAACTTAAAGGAATTTTTCGCGATAAAGCACCTCGTAAAAATTATCTCCGAGCAAATTTTCACGGGCTTGCTTATAATTTTTACGGTCATATAAGACAATTTTTCCACTCATATAAGATAGTTGGCCCCCTAAAACGCGAAAAGAGGAAAAGCCTGCGCTTTTCCTCTTTCTGCTGTTGCAAAGATATGATTTTTGTTCGGCTTCGCCAAAACGGGCCCGTTTGTGCCACGGGCTGTCAAGGGTGGGTCGCGACCGCGGCCTCTTGTCCGCGCGCGTGTATATATAATATTGTATAGGAAGCAAGGGTGCGGGGCGGTTTGCATAAGATAGGCTGCGGCTCGGCAATTTAAGTAAACTTAATTGCACTCGCCTTGCACTATCTTTGCAGCGCGCCAGAGGCGCTTTTTGCCCATTCCCTTATAAGAAACGACAAAAAAACGGTAAAGCGCGCTCGGCATTTGCGGGCGTTTCGCAAAGATAGTGCAAGGCGAGTGCAATTAAGTTTGCTTAAAATGGCGTGCAAATGAGCGCAGAGCCGAACTTGTTCGGGCTATGCCGAGTGCAGCCGACATTATGAAATTGCCGAGCCGCAGCCTATCTTATTAAAAGCGCCCCAACTCGCCTTAAACGCCTCCTTATGTAAAAACACCCGCGCCGATGCCCCTGGCATCGCGGTATATACGACCACTTAATGCCAAAGGTATGGAACCATTTTACCAAGCACATTCTTTCCTCCTTGAACACGTCAACGCTCCCGTGCGCCGGTCGCTGATGGACACGATAGACTGGAGTTACCGCCTGATTGGCATCCGCGGCCCGCGAGGCGTGGGGCGCACGTCGTTCCTGCTGCAATATGCGCAGGAATATTTCGACAGCCGCCTGCGCCAGTGCCTGTATATCAACCTCAACAAGACCAGGCGTTTAAGTTGCCCAACTGGCGCGAGCAGCTGTGCGAGTGCTATCATAAATATCCGTATCTGCGCATCGTTTACACCACCACCTCCGTCTTCCCCGACGAGGGCGGCGACGCTTCGGAACTTTCCAAGATTAGCCACACCTACGTGCTCCACGGATTTTCTTTCCGAGAGTATGTGAATCTCAAATGCGGCCTGCAACTCAAAGCCTACACGCTCGACGAACTGCTCTTCTCGCACAAGCAAATCCTGAAATCTATCATTCCGAAGGTACACCCGTGGAAACTCTTCGGCGACTACCTGCGCTTCGGCTATTATCCCTTCTTCCTCGAAAACCACAACTTCACCGAAGCCCTCCTCAAAGCTATGAACAACATGATTGAGGTGGTATCTCTCGCGCATCAAGAAACTGCTCTACCTCCTCGCCATCGACAACGGCAACGCGCCCAACGTGAGCCGCCTCGCCGAGGAAATAGGCACGTCGCGCGCCACGGTGATGAACTACCTGAAATACCTTGAAGAGGCACGCCTGATTAATATGGTGTACCGCGAGGGCGACTCCATGGCCAAGAAACCCACGGTGATTTATATGCACGATGCCAACCTGATGTATGCCATCGAAACGCCGCAGATGGACGAGCAGAGCATTATGGAAACCTTCTTTGTCAACTCCCTCTGGCGGCACCACTCCGTGAAGAAGGGCAGGCGCAAGGGATTTTTCAATATCAACGAGGGCACGCAAATCTGCGTCTGCGACCGCCCGCGCCACGTGCGCCAGGGCGAGGACATCATCTACGCCAAGTACAACATAGAACTCGGCCGCGAGCAGGAGATACCGCTTTGGCTCTTCGGATTTTTGTATTAAAATAATTATGCATCCTTAATGCGTCCCGCAGAAGAAAAATATATCAGCCTTTTGACCGATTTCGGGTTTAAGCGCATCTTCGGCAAGAAGCCCAACAAGATGCTGCTTATCGACTTCCTCAACGCCCTCTTCGACGGCGAGCAGGTGGTTCGTGACGTGACGTACCTCAACAGCGAGCACGTGGGCGACGTTTATGCGGAGCGCAAGGCAATCTTCGACGTATATTGCGAGAACGAGCGCGGCGAGAAGTTTATCGTGGAGATGCAGAACGCCTACCAGACGTATTTCAAGGACCGCTCGCTCTACTACGCCACCTTCCCCATCCGCGAGCAGGCACCGAAAGGCTCCGCGTGGGACTTTCAGCTGCAGCACGTCTACGTGGTGGCTTTGCTTAACTACGATTTGCAGGAGGCCGCCTTTGCCGAGGAGGACATACACCACGACGTGGGGCTGCTCGACAAGAAGACGCACCGCGTGTTCAACGACAAGCTCACCTTCAAGTACGTCGAGATAGCCAAGTTTGACAAGCCGCTTGATAAGTTGGAGACGTGCTACGACAAGTGGCTCTTCGTCCTGAAAAATCTCTCGCGCCTGGAGCGCCAGCCCAAGGAACTGTGCGATAAGGTGTTCGACCGCGTGTTCAAGGAGGCGGAAATCGCCCACTTCACCCCTGCCGAGCTTCGCCACTACGAGGACAGCCTCAAAGCCTTCCGCGATGTGAAGAACTGCATCGACAGCGCGGAGGAGAAAGGCAGGGCCGAAGGACGAGAGGAAGGACGTGCGGAGGGTCGTGCGGAAGGTCGTGCGGAAGGCCTTGCCGAAGGGCTTGCAAAAGGACAGGCAGAAGGCGAACGCGCCAAAGCCATCGAAATCGCCAAGCAATTATTGGCGATGCATCTGCCGGTTGAGAGCATCACGAAAGCCACCGGGCTTTCATCTGCCGACATCACCGCATTGAAGTAAAAAATCATATCTAACCATATATACTTACTTATTAAATAATTATGGCAAACAAAAAGTTTATCACTTGTGATGGCAACCAAGCCGCTGCGCATATCGCGTATATGTTCTCGGAAGTTGCTGCCATCTATCCCATTACGCCCTCTTCGCCTATGGCAGAGCACGTAGACGAATGGTCAGCCCAAGGTCGCAAGAACCTCTTTGGCGACACGGTGAAAGTACAGGAAATGCAGTCGGAAGGCGGTGCCGCCGGTGCCGTTCACGGTTCGCTGCAGGCAGGTGCGCTCACCACTACTTTCACCGCCTCTCAGGGCTTGCTGCTGATGATTCCCAACATGTACAAGATTGCCGGCGAGTTGCTGCCCTGCGTGTTCCACGTATCGGCCCGCACCCTTGCCACGCACTCGCTCTGTATCTTCGGCGACCACAGCGATGTCATGGCATGCCGCCAGACGGGCTTTGCCATGCTCTGCGAAGGCTCTGTGCAGGAAGTCATGGACCTTTCTGCCGTTGCCCATCTCGCTGCCCTCGAAAGCCGCGTGCCGTTTATCAACTTCTTCGACGGTTTCCGCACCTCCCACGAGTATCAGAAGATTGAGGAGATGGATATGGAAGACATCCGCCCCCTCGTTCCGATGGACAAGGTGAGCGAGTTCCGCAACCGCGCCCTCACGCCCGAGCACCCCGAAGCACGAGGCATGGCCGAGAACCCCGAAACGTTCTTCGCACACCGCGAGGTTTGCAACGAATACTACGATGCCGTGCCCGCCATCGTGGAGAAATATATGGCAGCCGTGAGCAAGATTACGGGCCGCGAGTACAAACTCTTCAGCTATTACGGCGCAGAAGACGCCGAGCGCGTCATCATCTGCATGGGCTCCGTGACCGAGGCTGCCCGCGAGGCCATCGACTATCTCAACGCCAAGGGCGAAAAGGTCGGCATGGTCAGCGTGCACCTCTATCGCCCCTTCTCGCCCAAGCACCTCCTCGCCGCCGTGCCCAAGACGTGCAAGCGCATTGCCGTGCTCGACCGCACGAAAGAACCCGGCGCTAACGGCGAACCGCTCTACCTCGACGTGAAGGACGCTTTCTACAACGAGGAGAACCGTCCCCTCATCGTCGGCGGACGCTACGGTCTCGGCTCTTGCGACACCACGCCCACAATGATTATCTCCGTCTACGAAAACCTCGCCCTCAACGAGCCGAAGGACCACTTCACCGTGGGCATCGTGGACGACGTGACGTTCCGCTCCCTGCCCCTCGAAAAGGAAATGGCACTCGGCGGCGAAGGCATCTTCGAAGCCAAGTTCTACGGCCTCGGCGCAGACGGTACGGTGGGTGCCAATAAGAACTCCGTGAAGATTATCGGCGACAACACCGACAAGTATTGCCAGGCCTACTTCTCCTACGACTCGAAGAAGTCGGGCGGCTTCACCTGCTCGCACCTCCGCTTCGGCGACACGCCCATCCGCTCTACCTATCAGATTAAGACCCCGAACTTCGTGGCTTGCCACGTTCAGGCATATCTGCACATGTACGACGTGCTGCGCGGCCTGCGCGACAACGGCACCTTCCTCCTCAACACCATCTGGGAGGGCGAGGAGTTGGCAAAGAACCTGCCCAACAACGCCAAGCGCTACTTTGCCGAGCACAACATTACGGTCTACTACATCAACGCCACGAAGATTGCACAGGAAATCGGCCTCGGCAACCGCACGAACACCATTCTCCAGTCGGCCTTCTTCCGCATCACGGAAGTGATCCCCGTTGACCTCGCCGTTGAGCAGATGAAGAAATTCATCGTCAAGTCGTATGGCAAGAAGGGCGAAGACGTTGTGAATAAGAACTATCAGGCTGTTGACCGCGGCGGCGAGTACAAGCAACTCGTTATCGACCCCGCTTGGGCTACGCTTCCCGAGGACGAGAAGATCGTTCGCGACGAACCGGCCTTCATCTCCGACCTCGTGCGCCCCATCAACGCCCAGAACGGCGACCTCCTGCCCGTCAGCGCCTACAAGGTGAGCGTCGACGGCACTTGGCAGCAGGGCACTGCCGCCTATGAGAAGCGCGGCGTTGCTGCCTTCGTGCCGACCTGGAACTCGGAAAACTGTATCCAGTGCAACAAGTGTTCCTTCGTATGTCCCCATGCTGCCATCCGTCCGTTCGTCCTCGACGAGGAAGAACTCAAAGGCTTCTCTGCCCCCACGCTCGAAATGAAAGCCCCCGCCACGTTGAAGGGCATGCACTTCCGTATGCAGGTAGACGTTTTGGACTGCCTCGGTTGCGGCAACTGCGCCGATGTCTGCCCGGGTATGCGCGGCAACAAGGCGCTCACCATGGTGCCCCTCGAAGGCGAACTGCCTGAGGCCGACAACTGGGATTACTGCGTAAAGCAGGTTGGCACGAAGCAGGACAAGGTAGACGTGAAACTCAATCCGAAGAACTCCCAGTTCGCCACCCCGCTCTTCGAGTTCCTTCGGCGACCGTCAGATGATTGCCAACGCCACGGGTTGCTCCTCTATCTATTCCGGCTCTATCCCCTCTACGCCTTACACCACCAACGAAAAGGGTCAGGGTCCCGCTTGGGCTAACTCGCTCTTCGAGGACTTCTGCGAATTTGGCATGGGTATGGTACTCGCCAACAAGAAGATGCGCGCCCGCATCCAGGCTCTGCTTGAAGAGATGATTGCCAGCGACCACGCTTCCGAGGCTTACAAGGAAGCCGCTAAGGAATGGATTGCCGCTCAGAACGATGCCGAAGGCAGCCGCGCAGCAGCCGAAAAGCTCGTGCCGTTTATCCATGAGAGCGCAGCCAAGGGTTGCCCCGTTTGCAAGCAACTTGAAGAACTCACGCACTTCCTCACCAAGCGCAGCCAGTGGATCATCGGCGGCGACGGCGCAAGCTACGACATTGGCTACGGCGGTCTCGATCACGTGCTTGCCAGCGGCGAGGACGTAAACATTCTCGTGCTCGACACGGAGGTTTACTCCAACACCGGCGGCCAGGCTTCCAAGGCCACGCCTATCGGTGCCATCGCACAGTTTGCTGCCAGCGGCAAGCGCGTCACGAAGAAGGACCTCGGCCTGATGCAGGCTACTTACGGCTACGTATATGTGGCACAGGTGGCTATGGGCGCCGACCAGGCACAATGCCTCAAAGCCATCAAGGAAGCCGAGGCTTACCACGGTCCTTCGCTCATCATCGCCTACGCTCCCTGTATCAACCACGGCTTGAAGATCAAGGGCGGCATGGGTCGCAGCCAGGAAGAGGAACGCCGCGCCGTAGAATGCGGTTACTGGCACCTCTGGCGCTACAACCCCGCTCTGGCCGACGAGGGCAAGAACCCCTTCACCCTCGACTCCAAGGAGCCCGATTGGAGCAAGTTCCAGGACTACCTCGCCGGCGAGGTGCGCTTCCTCTCTCTGAAAAAGGCATTCCCCGCCGAGGCCGACGAACTCTTCGCCGCCACGGAGGCTGCCGCCAAGAAGCGTTACCAGAGTTATGTGCGCAAGACTCAGGAAGACTGGAGCCTCTAATCTCCGTCTTATCCCATAACCCTCTCTTCGGCGGGCGCGGCATTGATTTGCTGCGCCCGCTTTATATTAATATTGTATGTGCGGAGGGAAAATTGGCGGGGCTTACGTAATAATTTGCCCCGAAACCTTGGAAATTCAAAATAACTTTGTAATTTTGCACCGTCGTTCGTGGAGAATGACGATTTGTTTGTTCCATGGTGTAATGGTTAGCACTAGAGTTTTTGGTTCTCTCAGTCCCCGTTCGAGTCGGAGTGGAACAACAGTTAAGGAAAAGAGGTTCTGCGTGCAAAAACGCGGAACCTTTTTCCGTTTTTACGCCTCGGGCATGACAAATTGATAGTTTTGCACAAACTTAACAGGTTTTTCTTTGCAACCGATGAAGATAAATGCCTACTTTTGCAGTAAGAAAATTCATTTTTATCTACTAACCTATAAATTCAAAACAATTATGAAGAAACTTTTACTTTCTTTCCTCTCGTTCTTCGCATGCTGCCTCGCATTGATGGCGCAAACGGAGATCACATGGAGCGGTCAAAGCGACTGGACTGGCGTTGTAGAAGAAGCGCAGTCTATCAGCCTGACCTCTGGTAACTACACCATTAGCGCAAGCAAGGAAACCGGCAGCAGTAAGCCCACGGTGAATGCGACTTCCCTGGATTTTCGTTCTTACGCAAAGAACATGGTGCTGGTGAGCAACAGTCAGGAGAACATCAAGAAACTGGTGTTCCACATCTCTGCGCAAGGTAAAAAAAGATGGGCCGAATTGTCTCCTTCCGAAGGTACTGTAACCCATGACGTGGATAACGGAAATGTAATTTGGGAAGGCGATGCGCAGAATATCATATTTGGCGTGGGCGAAAAGGCCGTGTACGGCACTGACGGCGCAACGAAAGCCGGTCAGTTTGCCTTCTCGTCTGTAACTGCTTACACTGCTGCCGACCTTGAAAACGGCGGCGGCGAAACGCCCGATGAAGACATCACGCTTTACTCCGAAACGTTCGGCACGAACCAAGGCGCATTTACCATTGAAAACAAGGTACTGCCTGAAGGCACGACTTACATTTGGAAGTTTGATTCTCGCAACGGCATGAAGGCTTCTGCCTATGTTAACAAAACGAATTATGCCTCTGAAGGCTGGCTTGTTTCACCCAAATTCGACTGCACCAACGCTACGGCTCTGACGCTCTCGTTCAGCGAAGCCGCCAACTTCTTCACCAGCGCTGAAAACGTATCTACCTATACTTCCGTGAAAGTTAAGGAAGTGGGTACGGACACCTGGACCGACCTCACCCTCTCTGCACGCGCAAGCGGCACGGGCTGGGCGTTTACAGACGGCATCACCGCAGACCTCTCCGCTTACGTGGGCAAGAAGATGCAGATTGCCTTCGTTTACACCAGCTCTGCCGAACTGGCAGGCACTTGGGAAGTGAAGAATTTCGAGCTGAAAGGCAAGGGCGAAGTTACGACCGAGTCGGAAGTGGTTGTTCCCGAATACACCACGATTGCACAGCTGAAAGAAAATGCTACGGCATCGGCTACGGCTGTGAAGTTCACCTTCACCAACCTCCTTGTAACGGGCACCGCCGGCACAAGCACCTATGTATCCGACGGTACCGACGGCACGCTGCTCTATGGAACGGCTTCTCCCTACAAAGCAGGCGACAAGATCAGCGGTACGATTGCTGCCAATCTCGTTTCTTACAACAACCTCACCGAGTTGAAAGACCTTGACCTTACGGGCGTAAGCGTAACGAGCGAGGGCAACGAGGTAACGCCCGTTGCTGCAACGATTAACGAGCTGGTTGCCAATCAGAAGAAATATGAAAACGTGCTCGTTAAGCTCTCCGAAATGACATTTGAAAGCGATGCGCTCGACAGCAAGAACAACATCTCCCTTACCGACGGCGATGGGTCTATCACGCTGCGCGACAACTTCGGCGTGCTTACCGACTTCATCTTCGACACCACGAAGCAGTACAACGTCACGGCCGTCGGCATGGGCCGCCGACACGGTTGCCGTGATGCCCGGACAGGAAGAATACGAATACGCCCTGGGAACCAACTATGAAGGCACCATTACTTACTCTTCAAGCGACGAAACGGTTGCCACTATCGATGCCGATCGACCTCTTCTTCATCGAAGGCGAAGGCACGCTCGCTAAGCCTTACACGCCTGCCGACGTGCAGTATTTCAGCGGCAAGGTTGAAGGCAAGGCTTGGGTGAAAGGTGAAATTTCCGGTTTCTACAACAACAATAAGTACGTAGCTGGAACGGAAGGCGCAATTGCCAGCAACCTCGCTATCTCCGCAGGCGACATCAACGTACCCGTTGCCCTGCCCAGCGGCTCGAAGGTTCGCACCAACCTCAACCTCTTGGACTACGATTGAGAAGTATTTCAGCGTTCCGGGCGTGAAGAACGTAACGGACTACAGCTGGGACGGCGAAAGTACGCTCACAGGCATCAATAGCCTCGAAGCCGCTCCTGCCAACACGAACGCCGATGTGATTTACAGCATCGACGGCCGCCGTCTCGCTGCTCCCGCCAAGGGCTTCAACATCATCAACGGCAAGAAGGTGATCCGCTAATCAGCGAACCCCTAAACCGATAAAAAAACCTCGGGTTGCGCCGGCAATGCGCCGCGCAACCCGAGGTCTTTTTTTTGTTAGTTTATTTTTTGAAGTTTCACGTGTAGAGGCGTTTTGCGAAATGCCCCTACTCACTCAAAACGGAGGGGGTGATTGATTTTCAAGGGAATAGTCTTTCGGGAAGCGGAAGCGCACCGTGGTGCCCGACTGCCCGCCGGCGGCATTGACGAGTTCAAAGGAGGCAGGCTGGCGATTCTTTTCGTTCATCAAGGCGATGATTGCGCCGAGCATTCGCAAGCCCGAACCCGTGTCGCGTCCCGTGCGCTTCACGCCCGCAGCGCCGCAGCCGCAACCGTTGTCGGCCACGCTGATGACTATCGCGCCGTCTTCCTCACCGATACAAATCTCAATAGTGTCCCCAGCCGAGGGCTGCGGAAAAGCGTGCTTCAAAGCATTCTCTACAGGAATTTCAAGGCACATGGAAGGCACGGGGCGCGAGCGGTCGATGCTTTCGTCAATCTTCCACACCACCGTAGGTGAGGGGTTGTGGGTATATTCGTGCAACTGCACATAATCCCGCACGAGGGCTATCTCGTCTTCCAGCGCAACGCATTCCTGAGCCGAGGCCATAAGGTTGCCGCGCAGCACGTCGATGAGCAAATCCGTAGTATCTGCCAACTCGGGATACTGGCGGATCTTGGGCACAAGCGTGCCGAGCACGTTGGAAATATAGTGCGGCGACAAGCGGTTGCGCACGATGCCCATGCGCAGATGCGCCACCACCTCGCGCTGCTGCTTGAAGCGGATCTCCGCACGCCGCTGCCACCACAGAAAAGCAAAAAGAAAGACCAGCGCAATAACGGCCACCGAGAGCAGCCCCACGACAAGATAGTCGGCAATGAGAAAACGCTGGCTGAGATAGGTGGTGTCGCGCTCGTAACGCTGTTCCATTTCTATCACGCTGCTCACCATCTGGCGGTTGCGCACAGAGTCAGCATAGCTTTCTGCAAGACGGCCATATCTATATGCCTTTTCCCAGCGTCCGTGGTTGGCGAAATGCTCGGCGAGGCGGCGATAGTGGAGCGAGATGTAGCGTGGCGGACAGAATTTTACATCATCTTTTGCCGGTTCGATGGCGTGGGTCTCTACTAATTCAGGGTGTTCTGCCATCTTCAAATCTTCGTTAAGGCTTTCCACGTAAAAGCGGATACCGGGGTCGGCAAAAGCCATTTACCTCCGTAAGATTCGACTCCACTTGAAGCAGCAGCAAGTCGTCATTAAAACCCGAAGCCAGTTCGTAAGATACATCGAAGCTGCGACGCGCCTCCTCGTAACGGTGCTCGTAGTACATGCAGTTGCCACGCGTCATGTAGTAGAACAAGCGCGTCTGTATCGGCTCTTTGTCGATGTAATGCTCCGCGAGGTCGAGGAAACGGCTCACTTCGCGGAAGTTGCCCAGTTCGAGGTACGTCTGCGCCAGTCCGGCATAGACTGCGCCGTAGATATTGGGCACGTTGAGCGAGTCGGCAAGCAGCAGCGTGTAGTGATAATAATAGGCTGACTTGGTAATATCGCCCTTTTTCTGCGCCATGTCGGCAAGGTTGATGCAGACGGGCAGCAGACTCTTCGTCTTGCGGCTGCAATTCATATAATCGAAGGCCTTGGTGAGGCACGCATAAGCCGAGTCGGGACGACCGTAAAGGATTTCGCCCACGGCGCGGTGGTTCCACACCTGTCCCGCGAGGTCGGAGTCATTCGCCACTGCCCAGCGCAGCACTCGGTTGCCCGCTTCACCCAAAGCCAAGGTGTCTCCAAGGCGCTGCGCCGCAGTGGCGCGGTAGAGCGCGAGGCGATGATAAGCGGAACTGTCCGTCACCTGCCGTTGCATGTCGGCATACAAAGAGTCGGCCTTGCGCGGGTCGGTGAAAAGAATGTCTGCTGTCTGGTGCAGCAAACTATCGGTAAGGGCACGATCCTCAGAAGAATCGTGCCCTTTATGGCATGCCGCCAAGGATATTAGCAGCAAAGCAAAAGAAGCGAAATGGCGAAATTTCATAATATATTAGATGTGTGTTTACTATTCATTACTCTGCCTAAACTCCGACGGCGAAATGCCGGTGGCATTCTTGAAATATTTGCCTAAGAAGCTTTGGCTGGAAAAGTTCATTTTGTCGGCAATCTCCTTCACAGAGTACGACGTGTTGCGCAGGAGCGACTTTATTTCCATCAACACGAAACTCGTAATCCAATAGCTGGCGGTGCGGCCGCTCACGTTCTTCACCACCTCGGAGAGGTGCTTGGGCGTGATGCCGAGCTGCTCGCTGTACCACGCCACGTTGCGCTCGCGGCGGAAATTATCAGAGAGCAAGTGCATGAAGCGGTCGAAAAGGATGTAGGAGCGGTTCTTGCCTTCTTTGGAAACGTCTGGCAGGCGCGAGCCAAGCAGGTTGCAGATATCGAAATAGAAAGCCTTGTTGAGCGAGAGGATAAAATCGCGCAGGAAACGGTGGCCGCGGCTGTTCGTCAAGCGTTTAATCAGAATGCCGTAGCAATCGAACAGCCATTTCTGCTCCGCCTCGTCGAGGTGCAGCACGGGGTGCTCCATGAGGAACAGCAGATAGGGCCAGAGATGTTTCAGCCCCACGATGCTATCCTTTGAAAACTGCTGCGAAATAAGCATCATCTTCCCCTCGAAATCCTCCGAAGCGCGGCAATCCTTAAACCTTTGGTTGCCGAAACTAATCAGCAGGTCGCCCGGCCGCAATTCGCAGGCCTTGGCATTGAGCGTGAAATTGGCGCTGCCTTTACTGCACAACACGTAAACGATAAAACCCAGCTGCAAGGTTTGCTCCGAAAACAGCCCCGCGTTCAGCTGGTCCACAACAAGAACGTCCTCCGACAGCCCGCAATCAATAAGGCTGCCCGTCTGCCGTGCCGCCAAATCCGAAAGGTTTAAACGAGAATTAAAGCTTTTCATCTTATATATATAAAGTATGTGCAATCATCGTGTGCGCTTAAAAAAGCGCACACACAAGCGCAAAGTTGCCTCTTTTTTTACGAAACAAGCAGCATTTTCCCCTCTTTTTTCAACTTTCACGTAAAAAAATGCCCTTTGCCCTTTGCCGCTAAGAAAATTATCTCTACTTTTGCATCGCAAAACAGCACGGTGCCATAGCTCAGTTGGTAGAGCAAAGGACTGAAAATCCTTGTGTCCCCGGTTCGATTCCTGGTGGCACCACAAAGAAAGAGAGCAATTAGAACGCTCTCTTTTTTTGTTTTTTGTAACTAAGAGAATGTGCGGCTCATGAAAGACGACAATAAAATAATCCTCTATCAAGACGACGAAGAAATAACCCGCGTGTCCGTGCGCTTCGCCGATGAAGACTTATGGCTGACGCAAAACCAGTTGGCGGAGATATATCAAACGACACAAGAAAATATCTCCATGCATATTAAGAACATATATGCTGATCAAGAATTGGACGAGAGTCGAACTTATAAGCAATTCTTATTAGTTCGCCAAGAGGGTAAACGCCAAGTCCAGCGAAACGTTATCCACTACAACCTTGACATGATTATCGCCTTAGGCTATCGTGTGCAGTCGCAAGTGGCAACCCGTTTCCGCCGGTGGGCAACGCAGCGGCTGCATGAGTATATCCAGAAAGGATTTGCCATGGACGATGAGCGATTGAAGCAAGGCGGCAACCGTTATTTCCGCGAACTCTTGCAGCGTATCAGGGATATTCGCAGCAGCGAGCGCAATTTCTACCAGCAGGTCACCGATATATATGCCACCGCCACAGACTATGACCCGCGCGATGAGATGACAAAGATGTTTTTCGCCACTGTGCAGAACAAACTGCATTATGCCGTCCATGAGAATACGGCAGCAGAAGTTATCTACAATCGTGTGGACAATGAGAAACCGTTTGTCGGCATGACAAACTTCAAAGGCAATTATGTGACTAAGGATGATGTGAAGATTGCCAAGAACTATCTGTCGGAGATTGAACTTCAACGCTTGAACCTGCTCGTTTCTGGTTTCTTGGACTTTGCCGAGTTTCAAGCCTTGGAGATGAACCCTATGACAATGAAAGACTGGATAGAAGCCTTGGACAATCAGATTATTGCCCACAAGCGAAAAGTACTGATTGGCAAGGGGAACATCTCACATAAGCAGGCGATTGAAAAGGCAGAAAAGGAGTTTGAAATCTACCGCAAGCGCGAAATGGAACTGCTCGAAAGCGATTTTGATAGAGAAATCAAAAGGTTGAGAGATAAAATTGATGGTAATTTCAAGTAAATCAAATATTTGTACCAAGAAATTATCCGCATAAACGACACGCAGAACGCAGAAGTCCAGCGGTGGAGCAATAGGAGGAGAATGCTGTTAAGACTATTCTGAAAAGTAATGATATACAGATGTTTGGGTGGATAGAACGATTCCTGGTGGCACCACAAAGAGACCGCTAATTCTCGATGAGTTAGCGGTCTTCTGTTTTTTACCGCGCTTCACCAAGCTACCACAAAAGTCACCACACTTTATATTTTGGTTGTGATGTCTTTTTATTGCAAAAACCACCGATAGAACTTAACTCCATCGGTGGTAGTGTCATGGTTGTTCCACTTTCTGAGTGCACTATAAAAGTGAAACGGGTGTTTTAAACTATTCATAACAGGGACGAGAAGCCCCCGGTTGATTATAGCATTACAATAATCGCATTGGATTGGATTACCTTTTTAACATGTACCATTTAACTAATACATTGTTGGCATTAAAATAGAATTTTGCATAGGGGTCATCCTTTCGGGCAGTTGTCTGGTTGCGGATAGGATGATCGTGGAGCTGAAATCCATATAAAGTGTATTCCTTCAGTGAACCTACAGTTCCCGTTTCCTTAAATGATGTGTATTGCCCCAATCCCTTCATTGCTGTTTGTACCTCTGTTAATGTGCTTCCAGAATGGATGTCGGTAATACAATTTTTCAACTGTCCTGTCACCATTACCATCCAACCTTCGTCCCCCTTACCGAAGAGGCCGTCCATGCGTTTTTGGGCATCAGCCAAAACGTACATGTTATTAGGTGAAGTAATGTGAGCAGCACTCATGAAATCAGTTGAACCGCTCCAGGAAAAATACCTTTTATCCCCCTTCTTGTTGATGCTTTGATTTGCTTCTTTAAAAACAGGACCAGACAACTCTATTTCATAAGTGAAGTATTTCCCAAAAGAAAAAAACCTTAAAGTCGCATTATGAGTGGCAGGATCCAGTCTATAATCCGAGCCTCCCAACTTGTGGTAATAAATAGGATAGGTGACAGTAATGTCACTTGTGAGCATCTGTTGAGCATTAGTAGATAAACTCAAAGCGAACAAACACAAGATAGCAAAAACAGATTTCATTGTGTGTAACATAGGATAGAGAATTTAGTAATCTGTAATAAAATAGTCTGCTTTACTTTTGTAGTGCACTTAGTAGGTGAAACTACCCCCGTTAAGCCGACCAATTGAAAAAACTCATTTATTACACATCACTTGGTTAATAATGCCCTGCGGAACCCTATAGGGTGTTGAAATAAGGTTAGTTATACAATCTGTGTGAGTTCCCATTTGGCTGGCCAAGGGAAAGGCGAGGTTTACACCTCCTTCGTTGGCACAACTGAATGACACAGAATTTCAAGTGCAAAGATAAAGCCTATGGGATAATTGTTTGGACGATATTTTAATTCATTTTTGGTTTATTTCTGGTTTATTTTTAGTTCATTTCAAATTTCCTACTCGTCCGAACCCGCGTGAAAGGTCAGACGCATATTAATATGATACATTCAGGACTCTTGTTGATTCAAATTGGTGCATTTTAATATTCCGAGTTGTACTTCTCTCTTGATAGTTCTCAGGTCGTACCACCCTTTGGAATATTGCCTTAAATCTTCTTGCAAAAAAGTAGGGGCGTTCTGCAGAGCGCCCCTACTCCTTTCGGTTCAATGTGATACGGCTTCCCGTATTGAGCCGCACGGGATTGGCAAGCAGCGCGACTTTTAAATTTTCCGCCTTAAATTTTGTCTTTCCTCGGAGCTATTTCTTCCTTTCTGCTTGATATTTTTTACTATCATATAAGAGATTTTTATTACAAACTTTGTAACATGTGTTAGAAAGTTTGTAACACGCGTTACAAAGTTTGTAATATGCGTTACAAAGTTTGTAACAAAAACTTTCTGCGCAGAGAGGAAAAAATTGCTTGCTGAAAATGAAAATTTGAAAGGAGAAAGGAAAAATTGTCACGGCAGAAAGCAGTGCGCCTCACGGCTGATAGTTGCGGCAGGGTGCATACAAAAATCCGCCCGCCCGAGAAGCAGTCTCTCGGACGGGCAGATTGCTATAAAACAGGTACGTCTTAATTCTTAAACTCCAACGTATCGCCATGCGCCGTGACGCGGATAGGTTGGCGGCGGTCCACCATGCCGCCGAGCAGGGCGCGGCTGAGGTCGTTGAGCAAGAGGCGCTGCAAGGCACGCTTCACGGGGCGCGCGCCAAACTCGGGGTCGAAACCGGCGGAGGCGATGAGGCCGACGGCGCTCTCGTCCACCGTGAGGCTTACCTCCTGCGACTGCAGGCGGCGCACGATGGCATCGATTTGCAGGCGCACGATTTGGCGGATTTCAGACTCTGTGAGCGGGCTGAACATGATGATGTCGTCAATACGGTTGAGGAACTCGGGACGAATGGTCTTTTTCAAGAGTTCCATAACGCCCTCCTTGGCTTCTTCCACCGCGCGGTCGCGCTCGGCGCCGCTTGCGGCGAGACCCTCAAGCTTGCTCTGAATGAACTGCGAGCCGAGATTGGAGGTCATGATGATGATGGTGTTCTTGAAGTTCACGGTACGGCCCTTGTTGTCGGTGAGGCGGCCGTCGTCGAGCACTTGCAGGAGAATGTTGAACACGTCGGGGTGCGCCTTCTCTATTTCGTCGAACAGCACCACGCTGTAAGGCTTGCGGCGCACGGCTTCGGTGAGTTGGCCGCCCTCGTCGTAGCCCACGTAGCCCGGAGGCGCACCGACGAGGCGCGACACGCTGAACTTTTCCTGATATTCCGACATGTCGATGCGCGTCATCATGTTCTCGTCGTTGAAGAGATAGTCGGCGAGAGCCTTTGCCAGCTCCGTCTTGCCCACGCCCGTGCTACCGAGGAAGATGAAGGAGCCGATGGGGCGCTTGGGGTCTTGCAGACCTGCGCGGCTGCGGCGCACGGCGTCGCTCACGGCGCGAATGGCCTCGTCCTGCCCCACAACGCGGCGGTGCAACTCCTCTTCGAGGTGCAGGAGTTTCTCGCGCTCGCCTGCGAGCATCTTGCTCACGGGTATGCCCGTCCAGCGGCTCACCACGTCGGCAATGTCGTCGGGCGTGACCTCTTCCTTGACCATCGCCTCCGCTCCTTGCCGCTCGCGGAGCTGCTGCTGCACGCTGGCGATGTCGTCGCCGAGGGCTTTGAGTTGGCCGTAGCGTATTTCAGCCACGCGCCCATAGTCACCCTCGCGCTCTGCACGCTCCGCCTCAAACTTGAGGTGCTCAGCCTGTTCCTTGTCGGCCTGTATGCGGGCGAGCAGTTCTTTCTCGCCTTCCCACTTGGCACGATAGGCCTTCTCGCGCTCTTGCAAGTCGGAGATTTCGCGGTTGAGCCCTTCGAGTTTCTGCGTGTCGTTTTCGCGCTTTATGGCCTCGCGTTCGATTTCGAGCTGGCGCAGGCGGCGTGTGATCTCGTCGAGTTCCTCGGGCTGCGAGTCGCGCTCCATGCGGAGCTTGGCGGCAGCCTCGTCCATGAGGTCGATGGCCTTGTCGGGCAGGAAACGCTCGTTGATGTAGCGATGCGAGAGGTTGACGGCGGCAATGATGGCATCGTCCTGAATACGCACGTGGTGGTGGTTCTCATATTTCTCTTCGTAGGCTCGTCCACCGTGACCGTTTGGAAGCGGCGCTCGAGTGCCTTGTCTTTCTCGAAATACTTCTGATATTCCTCCAAGGTGGTGGCACCGATGCTGCGCAGCTCGCCGCGTGCCAGCGCGGGCTTGAGAATATTGGCGGCGTCCATGGCGCCCTCGCCCTTGCCCGCCCCGACGAGCGTGTGGATTTCGTCGATAAAGAGAATGATGCCGCCTTCGGCCTGCGTCACTTCGTTGATGACGCTTTTGAGGCGTTCCTCAAATTCTCCCTTGTACTTCGCGCCTGCCACGAGTGCGCCCATGTCGAGCGAGTAGAGCTGCTTGTTTTTCAGGTTCTCCGGCACGTCGCCGCGCACGATGCGCTGCGCCAGTCCCTCCACGATGGCCGTTTTGCCCGTGCCCGGCTCGCCGATAAGAATGGGGTTGTTCTTGGTGCGGCGCGAGAGGATTTGCAGCACGCGGCGTATCTCGTCGTCGCGCCCGATGACGGGGTCGAGCTTGCCCTCGCGCGCCTCGCTCACGAGGTTGCGGGCATATTTTTCCAAAGCCTGATAGGTGTCTTCCGACCCTTGCGAGGCTGCTTTCTGCCCGCCGCGCAGTTCCTTGATGGCCTGCCGCAGGGTCTGCTCCGAGAGACCGGCGTCTTTCAAAATCTGCGCCGTCGTGCTCTTGGTGAGCAGTAGGGCGAGCAGGAGGGCTTCGAGCGTCACGAACTGGTCGCCCATCTTTTGCGCCTCAGCGGCTGCGCGGCTGAGGGCATCGTTGGCCTCGCGGTCGAGATAAGGTTCGCCGCCGCTCACGCGCGGCAGGCTCTGTAACTGGCTGTCGAGGGCGCGGCGGAGCATCTGCTCCTGCACGCCCGTCTTGCCGAAGAGGAACTGCGTGACGTTCTCGCCAGCCGCCAGCACGCCCGAAAGCAGATGGGCGCAGCCGATGGCCTGATGACCCAAGGCCTGTGCGCGGTCGATGGCATGCTGCACGGCCTCTTGGGACTTGATGGTGAAGTTGTCGAATTTCATAAGTTGTTATTTTTAGATGCAATAGATATTACGATTGTCTACCGAGAGATAGCACAAACAGTCTGCCAAAGCCTTTTCTGCTAACATTTCTTTGAGTTTGCCGCCGTTTTGACGCGGTTTTTGCCTATTATCTTATGACAAAAAGGCAGTACGGCGGTTGTGCTCATCGCCGTACTGTCGAGTATATTCGATAAAATAGGGGCATTTTTATCGAGTATATTCGATAAAAACGTAACTTTGCAGTAAGAAAGTTTTAATTGCTTTGCGTTATGACCAAAGATTTAGTGAAACAACTTATTGCAGAATACCAGCAATTTGCGACCAGCGTGCAACTGGTAGAGCGGCGGGTGGACTTCATGGACGGGCAGAACTACGTAATGGTTGGCCTGCGCCATGCGGGCAAGTCGTACCTGATGTACCAACGGATTGCGCAACTCATCAAAAGCGGGCACAGCCGCGAGGAGATTCTGTTCTTCAATTTTGAAGACGACCGCATCGACTCGCTGCAACTGAGCGATCTCGAACTCATTAAGGTGTGCTACGAAGAGATGTATGATCACCGCCCTATCTTTTTCCTCGATGAAATACAGCTTGTGGAGGGTTGGGAAAAGTTTGCCCGCCGTTTGGCAGACCATAAATATAATGTATATATCACCGGCAGCAACGCCAAAATGCTTTCGAGCGAGATTGCCACCACGCTGGGCGGCAGGTATATGATACAAGAGGTGTACCCGTATTCCTTTGCCGAATATCTCAACGCCAACGGTCTTGACCTCAAAAAGCAGAATGCACTCATAAAGAACGGCAAGCAAATAGCACGCTTGGCGGAACTCTATTTCAGAAACGGCGGACTGCCTGAAACGGCGTTGATGAAGAACAGCCGCCCTTGGCTAAGCAGCCTGTACAACAAAATTTTCTTTGGCGACCTCGTGACGCGCTACGCCATCCGCAACGACTTCGCGCTCAAAGTACTTATCCGCAAACTGGCGGAAAGCGTGAAGCAACCGCTCTCCTACAACCGCCTCGCAAGCATCGTTTCGTCCACGGGCAAAAAAATCAGTACAGACACGGTGATTGATTACCTTGCTTACATGAAGGACTCCTGGCTAACGCTGCCTTTCGAGAACTTTATGGGAAAACTGCAAGACAAGGAGATGAACAAGAAGTATTATTTCATCGACAACGGATTGCTGGCGCTGTTTCTCATCGACCCCGACACTTCGCTTTTGGAAAACATCGTGGCCATTAACCTGCGGCGCACGCATGGCAGCGATTGCTATTTTTTCAACACGCCCAATGCGGAAGTCGATTTTTATCTTCCTTTGGAAGGTGCGGCATTTCAGGTGAGCTATTCTCTGAGCGATGCCGAAACGCGCAAGCGCGAGGTGGACGGACTGGTTAGCCTTGCCAAATTCCAAAAGCTGCGACGCCTTGCCATTATCACGAAGGATGAGGAGGAGACGATAGAGCGCGACGGCCTTACGATTGAGGTCGTGCCGCTGTGGAAATGGCTTTGCTCGGTTGGCTAAGCAGTTTGCATGTTTTTCCCAACAAAAAAAGCCTTCGGACGCGTTGTTTCGTCCGAAGGCTTTTTTATTATTTCCGCTTTGCCGGTTGCCTTAGAGGCTGGGCAGAGTGACTTGGAAGAGGGAACTGTTGGTGTGTTCGCGCAAGATGATTTCTTTCATCTTCTTCACGATGTCGGGATATTGCGCCGCCACGTTGTGGTCCTCGTGCAGGTCGGTGGAGAGGTCGTAGAGCAGGCAGTTGCCGGCATTGACCACCATCTTCCAATTACCCATGCGCAAGCCCATCATATTGGTTTCGTGGAACTCCCAGTAGAGGAACTCGTGCTCCTGCTGCCCTTCCTCGCCGAGGAGGGTGGGCTTGAAGGAGATGCCGTCGAAGCAGTCGGTGCTGACGTTCTTGTTGAGGAACCTGTCGGGGTATCCGTCGATGCCGGCGAGGTCGCAGAAGGTGGGCAGAAGGTCGTAGAAGGCGAGTTGATGGTCGTTGACCGTGCCAGCCTGCACCTTGCCCGGCCAGCGCACGATGAAGGGAATGCGTATGCCG